>DVGY01000071.1 GCA_018712465.1 Candidatus Egerieicola pullicola
TGCTCTGCAAAACCGGGTAATCCACACAGGTGCCGGGGATAGAAATCCAACCCTGAATATCCGGGTATTCGGCCTGCAGGGCGGAGAGAGCCACAAGGGATTCCGGTTCCGGCTGTTCTTTCCCAGCCGGTAGCTCCCCGGAGGATTCTCCGGGGAGGGGCTGTGCGTATTCTTCTTTCAAATTCTGTGCTTCTCTGTTGGTCAGTCCCGGTTGGAGCACCAAGAACCAGAGAAGCCCCAAAAGACTCAGGCACAAAAGGCCGATGCAAAATCCTTTCAGGAAGATTTTCATTCTTCTGCGCCCTGCTCCTCATCGCCTGTGGCCTTTTTCTTTTTGCCTGCAAAGCGCAGGACAAGAAGCCCGCCAGCAGACAAAACCGCCAGCACGGAAAGGCCAATCAAAACAGCGGGCGTCCACGGGTGGTCGCCGGTCTGCGGCACAGTGGGAACCTCCGGCACCAGCTTGTTGTGCATCTTGACGGTCGTGGTTTCTCCCGCCTTGATTCCTACAGTCTGGTCATCCGGCAGGATGTACTTTTCAGCGTTCTCTCCAGCCACTTCAGATACGGTGTATTCGCCCACTCGAAGGGTGACATGGATTTCTCCCTTTTCATCGGTCTGGAATTCCTGCTCATAGGGGTTGCCCATGAAGTCGGTGCCGGTGATTTTGAAGGTGCGCCCTTCAATCTTATCATCGTCGGCTGTCTTTACCACCTTCAGGGAACCGGTCTGCGCTTTGTTGAGGAAGCCCACGCCAGCTTCGGTTTCGATGCGGACAATCGCTTCATTTTCGGTGATGGAGAAGGGGTAATAATTCTCGTCGCACTGGAAAAATTCCGGGCTTTCCTTTTCATGCAGGAAGTAATTTCCATACACGAGGTCCTTCATCTGATAGAGGCCCGGTTCGGTTTCGGCCATTTCGCCCGCCAGCTTATCGATTGCCGCGTCGAATTCCCCGTTGTTGTCTACGTCGGCGTAAACTTCAAAAACCGCCCCGGACAGCTTGTTTTCCGGAAAGTCGGCGTCTACCTTGGTGGTTTCGGCGGTACCCTTGATAATCTGATTTTCGATGGTGATTTCAATGGTCTGCCCGTCCTCGGTGATCTCCACCGGGAAGGTTTCTTCCGTCAATACGAAGGCTGCCGGAGGCGCGATTTCCCGCACCAGCCAATTTCCAACCGGTACCTTGTCAAATTCAAAGTATCCGATGGGATTGCTCTCGGTAACCAAAAACGCGGTTTCTTCGGTGAACTCGGTCTCGTCAAAACGGAACAGGCCGATTTTTGCGCCTGCCAGTTCAAATCCATCCTGATCCACCTTCCAGCCGGATATTTTGCCGCGCTTTAAGGTGTTTTCAATGGCTTCTCCATTGTTGACCTGAATCTGCACCTTGGCCACATCCTGACCGCCATATTCAAACACCACCGGGTATTTCTCATCGCTCAAAATATAGTGATCGTCGGTGCCGATTTCCTTTACATACAGGGAAGCCCCGCAGGGTACATCCGTTTTAAAGATGGCATTGCCATTCTCATCGATGCCGATGGTTTCCATGAGGCCGTCTGCCGGGATGGAGGTGCCATCGGAGGCTGTTAATTCTTCCGCAGCGAACAGGCCGAAGGTGATATTTTTCCATTCCTCGTTCATGCCGATGGAAAAGGTTTCGTCCTGTTCCAGCAGCTTCTGGAGAGAAATTTCTACCTTCTGGCGCTCATTGACAAAACCAACGCTGGCGGAGGTGATCTCCACTTCCTGCCCGGCGTAGGACAAGGTGACTTCCTTGGGTTCCGGGTTGACCACCATGCCATCCGGCGCGGTGCGCTCCAAAATCTGATAACGGCCCAGATACAACGGCTCCGAGGTGGCGGTCCCATCGCTCCTTGTGGTGAGGGTGGCCGCCAGTTCACCGGCTTTCAGATGAACGGTGCCATCCGGGGTGACGATATCTTCCAGCGCGGTGATATCGTAAACAGCGCCCGGCTGGCCCTGCACCTCATATTGGGGCTGGTACATCCCGCCTGCTTCTGCTACGTGGCTGAACACTTCTCCCTCTTTGGAAACGATGATGGTGCCTTTCTGCGGGATATTGTATTTTTCAACGGTGACAACGTCCTGCGTTCCATCCACCACAAAGGGCACCGGTTCTCCGTCGAACACATACCCCCATGGACTCTGCTGTTCAAAAAGTTCATAGTTTCCAAAGGGAAGCGGTTCCGGCAGCATGAGGGTGCCTGTGGAATCCGTCACGAAGGTGTCGATGTCGATGGGGCTGGGATAGTTTAAATGCTGCACCACCCATTCGCCGGTATCGGCATTTTTGATTTTGACGGCTGTTCCGGCCAGCGGGATAATTTTCCCACTTTCCAGATCCTTTTTCTCAAACCGGATGAGGGAGGTAAAGGTGGGGTTGTTGAGGATATAATAGTAGACTTTTTCATGTTCAGAAATGAACACGGAGAAGTCAGGGACAAATTTCTGCCCCTCGGCCCCCTTGGTTTGATGCACCACATACAGGCCGTATGGAAGATCCTTCGACTGGGCAAAACCATGGGAATCAGTGGTCAGCAGGTCACGTTCGCTTTCTTTGGCGTTTTCATAGCTTCCGGCGCTGGCAAGGTACACCTGAAACTCCGCACCTTCCTCCGGCTGCTCGATCTGCACCTCATCGCTGGAGGCTGCGGCAGACAAAGGAAGAACAGAGGCTTTGGAGGCAAGGCTGGCAACCGCAGGGACAAGCTGCGGCACAGACGATGTGCTTGGGGCAGGCTCCGGCTCGCTTTCCGGCGCGGGGCTGCTTTCAGAGGACGGTTCCTCGGCAGGCTCTGCCGGGGTTTCGGATTCCAAGCTTTCTTCCGGCTGGCTGGAGGAAGCAGCTTCCTTTTCCGGCACAGGGGTGGATTCAGGGATTTCCGAAGAACTGGAGTCGGGCGCTTCCTCGATGGACTTACTTTCTGCCGGTTCTTCCACCGGGACATCTTCAGCCGGGGCGCTCTCTGCGGGATTGCTTTCCTCAGCAGGCGCTTCCGACTGCGGGACCGGTTCTTCCTGATCCGGTACGGCGGGCTGGTCGGTATGCTTGGTGATGGCGATACTGCCGAGGATGACGTCCTCTGTGGCAGTCATGGGGATGCTGTTGTTCTCCAAGGTGAAATTCCCCGGTTCTGCACCTACCGGATAGACGGTTTCGTCCAGCAGGTACCCCTCGCTGGGGGAGATTTCACGGATGCTGTAATCCGGGCCGCAGGGGTATTCCTTGGTGGTGAACTTGCCCCCGTTCGCCGTGGTGTAGGTATCCAGCAGGGTTTCGCCTTTAAACATCCCGTACACAGCGCCATCCAGGGTGGCGTCACCCTGCGCTTCGCCGGTGGCGGAGTCTACTTTCTCCATGTCCACGGTAAATTTCTTCAGGATATTGGAAAAGTTCACGCTGGAGGTCTGGCCGGGATAGATGGTCACCTGCTGGGATTCGGGCTGGACATATTTGTCCGGGGCCTTTTCGGTTACGGTGTAATTTCCGGCTTGGAGGTTATCCACCCGGATGGTCCCATCCGGCCCCGTCACCACGTCTTTTTCAATACCGCCTCCAGAGATGTGGAAAGGAATACCGGAGACCTCTCCATCTTCGGAGGTTTTCACAAGCTGCAGGGTGCCTGCTTTGATTTCAAGGGAGAAGTAGCATTTCACCGGTTCTGCGGAACCTTCCACATCGAAGGTGACTACGTTCTGGTACTCGTCCCGCAGCCAGTATTTGGTACCGCCTGTGACCACGCCGGGAACAGAGGAAGGCAGCCGCTTTTCGGCGGTAATGGTTCCGAATTCGGTTTCGGAGGTAGAGACGTGCAGTTCATTACCACTGACGGAAAAATCCACCCCCGGATAGCTGACCGCGAAATTCCCCAGCACATTGTTCTCATCCACCAGTGTGGTTTCGTTTTTTCCATTGCTCTCGTTGTATTTGAGGTCATGGGTATATGCTCCGACCGCGCTGGGATCATCGGTGGCAAAGGACGGGATGGTGTGGTAATTCACGACGTTTTCCCGAAGCTGATAGAAGATGGGCTTCGCGGCGGGGCTGTTTGCGGTGAATTCATTGACGATCTGCGTTTCGTACCCGGTCCCCAACTGCCCATGGGCAATGAGCCAGATGAGGATTTGGGTGGCGATGTACTCGTCGATGGCACTGCCACCGTACTTGGTTCCGGTTTCCACGTTGTATCCCAAGGTCAGGGCGGTGTTAATCATGGATTTCTGCCCGGCGGTAAAGGCTGCATAATCATCTGACTGGTCATAACCAGTTCCTGTCTTTACCCTTACTCCAAGTTGGATGCAGTAGGCGGTGCGGAAATTTATCAGATCATTGATCCGCAATTCGGTGAACTTGTTAGCTGTGTAGCCGCCGAACGGGGCCGGAAGATTGGAACTGAGGGAATATCCTCTGCTCTTGTGGTCGATCATGGAGATGTACCCGTCATACTCATATTCTTTGGCAAAAGCGCTGCTTGGGAAAATCCCAAAACAGAGCAATACCGCCATCATCATGGACAGCAGACGTTTTAGATGTTTTTTCATACGATTCTCCTTTTAGACAAAATAAAAAAAGGCCCCCGCAGGCTGGGAGAAAGCTCTCAGTCCACGGGGGCCAGTGTTCAAATTATCGTTCTTCGCCGCTTTTCCGGCGATGGTGTTTTTTCTGCGGAACTGCTTTCTTCGGCAATTCCTTTTGGGTAAGCCAGACTGCTTCCAAAACAGGGGCGATTTCGATCCCATTCTGTCGGCAGCCGTTTAGGATTCCTTCCAGATAGGCTTTGGAGGGCATGGCAGGGACGTCCTTGTAAGGGCTGTTCATGGTGTAGGCCATGATTTCCCTCTGCTGGCCATTCCGATTCGTCACGGTGACAGGCTCCTTCCCATATAGATAGGGGAATCCCTCGTACGATGACAGTATCAAACATACCTTTTTCGCTGTCTTTGATCATTCGCTGGAAATCAGGACGATTATCTGTTTTAGCGGATAATGCACGGTCAATATATGTACCGACAATTTGGATGTCATTCTTTTCCGCAAAGGCTTTGCACTCCCGCAACTGTCCTTCGATTGACTCCTCTCGCTGATTATCTGAGGAATAGCGAGCATAGATAACTCCAGTCATAATTCTCTCCTTTCCGCAACAAAAATATGTGCAAACTCGGCATCATACTGATCCAGAATAGTCAGTCCCACAGATTTAACATATTCTGCCATCGCATCCGGCGTATCAGGATATATCTTTATTTTGCGTGTGCCGGTGTCGATGAACTCGCTCTGATTCTTATCAATGGAAAGGACAAATCTACCACCATGGTTCAACAAACTTGCCACTTTGTTGACTGCCCTCTGCTTGTTCTTAATATGCATAAAGGTCAAAGAAGAATAAATCACGTCGAAGGTAGAATCAAAGGGATAGGTTAGAAAATCTCCGCATAGCAATGTTACATTATCGTAATCCACAAGATTTTTTTGCGCCCGTTCTATCGTTTTTGGGGAAATGTCAACACCGCAAAATTCACCACACAGCGGAGCAATCCGAGCTGCAAGACGCCCGGTTCCAACACCAATTTCAAGAACAGATTTGTCCTTGCTAATATCCATGTTGTCAATAAAGACTTGTCCGTCCCATTTGTCCATATAATCTTGTAATGGTTTTGGATCGTGAACGGGATCGTTATTTTCATCAATCAAAGCATCATAATGCTTGATTACTTCATCTGACCCGCTACATGCACCAATTATAACTGTATTCCAAGAATAACTATTGATTTTTTCAATTAATTCTTTAATGCTGGCAAGATGCTTCGAGATATCAGAATAATCTTTTGGCTTGATCAATCCTTTTAATCTTATGCTTAAAAGAGCGTCCTGCAATGTTTCTGTAGATTCTTCCGTCATCGATACAAATAAATTAATACCAGTTACTGCCTCTATAATTTCATTTGGTATTTCAATTTGAGTTAAGTCTTCATCAGTATTATCGCAAACTCGGTTCAAAGATGACTTGAAGAAATATGCATTGCAAAGGGAATCAACAACTTCTTCCAATATTTTTTTATATGTTTCGCACTCAAAATTCCCATCAGCTGAAGCTGTAGCTATGATATCGCTATGTTGCTCAATTTTATGTGAAATATCGACAATTTGTTCGGACAACAGTTTTATATACTCAACTTCATCATCCAAATTATATACAATCGTATCTAATGTGATTGGTCGTCGATCAAGTTCAAATTTTTCTTTGTCAATGACAAGTTCATAACATGCTATATTTTTTTCTTTACAGACTTCCAAAAGTAATCGCTTGCATAATTCG
>DVGY01000072.1 GCA_018712465.1 Candidatus Egerieicola pullicola
GAGGAGCAATGGTTTCTTCCCGGCATCATTGTGGGGCTGATTGGCATTGGGGTGGTGGTCATCGCCTATCCGGTGTTCACCCGCATCACCAAAAAGCAGCGGGAGAAGTTGGCGCCTCAAATCTTAAAGCTCACCGATGAGTTGACGAAATCGGAATAAAAAACAGGCTGGACAGAGGAACGTTTTCCGGAATCCCGTCTGTTCTTTGCAATAAGCCCTGCAAACGGATCGGCAGATACTGCCTGAATTTGGTTTTGTGTCCGGATAGAATGATAAACGATCCTTTCCAGACAGCGCAGCGATCTAACAAGGAATATCGCGCTACAGCCCTTTCCATACGTTTGTGTCAAACTGGTGTAGAGCTCTGAGTTTCGTTCCTTTTCCTGCTTTCATTTTGCAAGTCCGCTCCTATAATCCTGCAAAATTTCCGGCGCATCTCCCAAAAGTTTCAGAAAAAGTCTCTTCCTCCTGCATGGATGTGAGCAAAATGTTTCCAAAATGAAAATAATGCCAGAGAAGGATTGATTCTTTCCTGCAAATTGTCTATAATAAGAGAGTACGCAAATCCTGTATTTGCGAAGATACGATTGAAAAAGGAGTTAAGGTACCATGCTGACGAATAACCAAAATGTTCTCAAGTGGGTAGACGAAATGGTAGCCCTCTGCAAACCGGATAAAGTGGAGTGGATCGACGGAAGCGAAGCCCAGTTGAAGGCCCTTCGGGATGAAGCCATCGCCACCGGCGAAATGGAAGCCCTCAACGAAGAAAAGCTTCCCGGCTGCCTGCTGCACCGCACCAAGCCCAACGACGTAGCTCGGGTGGAGGGACGGACCTTCATCTGCTCTCGTAAGGAAGAGGACGCAGGTCCCACCAACAACTGGTGCGACCCCAAAGAAATGTACGCCAAGCTGACCCCCATGTATGACGGTGTCATGAAGGGACGGACCATGTATGTCATTCCCTACTCCATGGGTCCCATCGGTTCTCCTTTGGCCAAGGTGGGCGTGGAGCTGACCGACTCCATTTACGTGGTTTTGAATATGGATATCATGACCCGGATGGGCGCACAGGCTTTTGAAAACCTGGGCGACACCAGCAACGACTTCGTCCGCGGCCTGCACTCCAAGGCAGACGTGGATCCGGAAAACCGCTACATTGTTCAGTTCCCGGAAGACAACACCATTTGGAGCATCAACTCCGCTTACGGCGGAAACGTGCTGCTGGGCAAGAAGTGCTTTGCATTGCGGATCGCTTCCTACCAGGGCAAGAACGAAGGCTGGATGGCAGAACACATGCTGATTTTGGGCCTGGAAAATCCCCAGGGCGAAGTCACCTATATCACCGCTGCCTTCCCCTCTGCCTGCGGTAAGACCAACCTGGCCATGCTGGTACCTCCGGAAATCTACCGCAAGCAGGGTTACAAAGTTTGGACCGTGGGCGACGACATCGCTTGGCTGAAGCCCGGTGAGGATGGACGGCTGTACGCCATCAACCCGGAAAACGGCTTCTTCGGCGTGGCTCCCGGTACCAACGAAAAGAGCAACCCCAACGCCTTGGCTTCCACCAAGAAGAACACCATCTTCACCAATGTGGCCCACAACCTGGACGACAACACCGTTTGGTGGGAAGGCCTGGACAAGAATCCGCCGGAAAACGCCATCGACTGGATGGGCCGTCCTTGGAACGGCAAGACCAGCACCGAAAAGGGCGCTCACCCCAACTCCCGGTTTACCGCTCCGGCAGAAAACTGCCCCTGCATCAGCCCCGAGTTCAACACTCCCAAGGGCGTGCCGATTTCCGCTATGATCTTTGGCGGCCGTCGTGCCAAGACCGCTCCCCTGGTGTATCAGTCCTTTGACTGGAAGCACGGCGTGTTCGTGGGCTCCACCATGGCCAGCGAAACCACTGCTGCTGCCACCGGCGCTGTTGGTGTAGTCCGCCGTGACCCCATGGCTATGCTGCCCTTCTGCGGCTACCACATGGGCGACTACTTCGCACACTGGCTGGAAATGGGCGAAAAGCTGGGCGACAAGGCTCCCAAGATCTTCAACGTCAACTGGTTCCGCACCGACGACGAAGGCCACTTCATTTGGCCTGGTTTCGGCGACAACATGCGGGTGCTGATGTGGATCGTGGCCCGCTGCAAGGGCGAAGTGGACGCCAACGTCACTCCTCTGGGCTATGAACCCAAGCCGGAAGACATCAACATCGAAGGCCTGGACGACATCACTCTGGACACCGTGAAGGGTCTGCTGGATGTAGACGTGGATCTGTGGAAAGAAGAAGTGGCCGGCATCAAGGAATTCTACGCTAAGTTTGGCGACAAGCTGCCTGCGGAACTGAACAACCAGCTGGCTGCTCTGGAAGATCGTTTGAACAAGGCCTAATTCAAGGAAATTCCAATTTTATCCCATAGAATAAAAGAAGCAGGAACGTTTCGGCGCTCCTGCTTTTTTGCGTGTCTTTTTGATTTGTCATCCTGTGCGCCTTATGTTATACTATCCCCAGAACAGGAGGAAGTGTATGTCCAGTCAAATTCAAGCTCTGGTCCAGCCCTTGCTGGACTGGTTTTCCACCTGCCAGCGGATTCTGCCCTGGCGGGAAAATAAAGATCCTTACCGGGTGTGGGTCAGCGAAATTATGCTCCAGCAAACCCGGGTGGAGGCGGTGATTCCCTACTATAACCGGTTTTTGCAACGGCTGCCCAGCATAAAAGCCCTGGCGGACTGCCCGGAGGAGGAGCTGCTGAAACTCTGGGAAGGATTGGGATACTACAATCGGGTGCGGAATCTGCAAAAGGCTGCCAAGGTGATGGTGGAGCAGTACGGTGGGCAGTTTCCCCATTCCTGGGAGCAGGTGCGTGCCCTGCCCGGTATCGGGGACTACACCGCCGGCGCCATCTGTTCCATCGCCTTTGACCAGCCCACTCCGGCGGTGGACGGCAATGTGCTGCGGGTACTCAGCCGAATCACCGACGATCACCGGGATGTGACCCAAAATGTTGTAAAGCAGGACTTCACCGAAAAGCTGCGGCAGGTGTACCCCAAGGGTCGTTGCGGGAACTTTACCCACAGCCTTATGGAGTTGGGCGCCATTGTCTGTCTGCCCAATGGGATGCCGCTGTGCGACAAATGCCCGGTGCGTCAGCTTTGCC
>DVGY01000073.1 GCA_018712465.1 Candidatus Egerieicola pullicola
CGTAGTGGTAGTAGTAAAAAGAAATGGGGACCTGTTCCCCCAAGGCTTGATAAATAGTGTCGATGGTGTAGTAGATGCCGGTATGGGGCGTTTTCCGAGGAGACGCCACCAAACTGCGGCGAAGCTGAACGCTTTGGGCACGGCTGGTAAGCTGGGACAATTTTTCAATGAGCTGCTTGGACTGCTGCTGGGTAAGGATGGCGCTGGCGTTGACAGCGTCCACCAGCAGCTTCAATTCCGGCAGTTGGAAGGTGCGGCCCGCCAAAAAGTAGCGGCAGTCCCGGCCCAGATTGGTGCGGACAATGTCCATTCCGCAGTCCTGGAGGGTTTTCAGATCGCTGTACAGGGCTTTCCGTTCCGCCTGGATCCCCTGCTGCTGAAGGTACTGCTGCATTTGGGGGAGGGTCAGGGAGTGCTCCTCATCGGTCTGTTCCCAGAAGAGTTTCGCCAGACTGAGCAGCCGCCGTTTGCTGGTGTTTTTTTCCATCCTCTCACTTCCGCCCTTTCTCAAACTTGATTTTTTTCCTATTATAGCCGATTTTCCGGCAAAAGGGAAGCGAAAAAAGAACATTTTTTCGATTTTTGAATCATTCTCTGTTTTGCAACCGGATAAAAAGCGTCACAAAACAATGTTATCCAATTTTTCCCAAGCAAAATGACAGTCATACCGGCCGCAATGTTTCATTTACCCCAATCCCACATCCAACATCATCATCAGGCAAAATCCTACCGTTACTCCGGCAGCGGCCAACAACTTGTGGTGTTCGCTGGCTTCCGGGATCAACTCCGCCGCCACCACCGTCACCATCGCCCCGGCGGAAAAGGCCAGCAAAAAGGGCAGGACTCCCTGAACCAGCAAAGCAGCGGCGCATCCGACCACAGCACTGATGGGTTCCACTACCCCGGACAGCTGACCGAAAAAGAAGGATTTGCTCCGGCTCACTCCTTCCCGCCGCAGTGGCAGGCTCACTGAAGCCCCTTCCGGGAAGTTTTGCAGACCGATGCCCAACGCCAGCAGGGTTGAGCCGATGAGGTCCCCTCCTGCCCCCACGGTGCCGAATGCCACCCCGATGGCCATTCCTTCCGGGATGTTGTGGAGGGTAATGGCAAAAATCAATAGCAAGCACCGCCCCACCCGTTTGGAGGCCCCAGGGGAAGCAGCCTCCAAAAAACTGCTTCGGGAAAGCAGCACCTCTCCCAACAGGATAAAGCCGCCCCCCAGCAAAAAGCCTACGCCAGTGACCAGCCAGCCGCTTTGTCCCAGCTTGCTGCACATCTCCATTGCAGGGCTCAGCAGGGAAAAGAACGAAGCGGCAATCATCACCCCCGCCCCAAAGCCCATCAATCCATCCATCAGCTGGCGGTTGGCGCCTTTAAAGAAAAAGACCACCGCTGCTCCCAACGCCGTCACCCCATAGGTAAACAGGGTTGCCAAAAATGATTGCAGCACCGGGTGCAGCCCGGAAAAAAATTCCATAACCCTTGCTCCTTTTTCAGTTGGTGTTCTCCTCCAGACTATGCGTTTTAAGGGAAAATGGTCCCGGCAGCTCCAAAGCAGACCTTTTTTTGGGAAAAAACGGCGGGCAAACAGCTGTCATGCTGGAAATTTTCATAAAATAAAACGGCATTTTTCATCGAATGCCGTCGCAAAACAGCGATTTTTCATGATCCCTCCCTAAAAAATCAAAAATTCCCGGCGATTCTGCCGGGGAATTGTTAACTTTAGGAACGGTTTTTGTAAAATTCTACAGAAATGGTAAGATTTCCGTCTTTTTTTCTCTGAAACAAGTATTGCAAAAACGCCGCTTTTCAGGTAAACTAGAGGTGGATTGATTTTTGTGCAGGCCCTTGGGCCAGGTAGGAAAGGAGTGTCCGGGATGATGATGATTCGCTACAATCATTGGCGCGGCCCGGCCTACTCCTACCCCTTTGCCGGCGGCTGCGCAACCCAGTAAAGCTATAGGCTCTCCCAATCGGAAACCCTATGGCTTTTTTCTATCCCATCCGGATAAAACCCATGACGAGAAAGGATGTTGGAATCAACTATGAAAAAAGTTGCCGTGATTATGGGCAGCGACAGCGATCTGCCTGTGGTAGAAAAGTGCATCAACCAGCTTAAGGAATTTGACATCCCGGTGGAAGTCCATGTACTCAGCGCCCACCGCACTCCGGTGCAGGCCGCTGCCTTTGCCGACTCTGCCCGGGAAAAAGGCTTTGGGGTGATTATCTCCTGCGCCGGCAAGGCTGCCCATCTGGGCGGTGTGCTGGCTGCCTACACCACCCTGCCTATTATTGGCGTTCCCATTAAGTCCTCCACTTTGGACGGCATGGACGCCCTGCTCTCCACCGTGCAGATGCCTTCCGGCATCCCGGTTGCCAGCGTGGCCATTGACGGCGCCGCCAATGCCGCCATTCTGGCTGCGGAAATCCTCTCCATCAGCGAACCGGCCCTGGAAGAAAAGCTGAAGACCATGCGGGCTAAGATGACCCAGTCGGTGCTGGAAAAGGACGAAAAGGTATCCGCCGCTTACTAAGTAAATCGTATTCCATTTTGCATTTGGATCAAAATAAGAAAGGATGACTGACCATGATTAAAACCAAGCAGCTCTATGAAGGAAAAGCCAAAAAAGTCTGGGAGACCGAAGATCCCAATCTGTTGATCGTGGATTACAAGGACGACGCCACTGCCGGCAACGGTGCCAAGAAGGGCACCATCCACGACAAGGGCATCATCAACAACCGCATGAGCAACTATATGATGAAGATGCTGGAAAAGGAAGGCATTCCCACTCACTATGTGGAAGAGATCTCCGATCGGGAAACCGTGGTAAAGCGGGTAACCATCGTTCCTCTGGAAGTCATCGTCCGCAACATTGCCGCTGGCAGCCTGTCCAAGCGGCTGGGCCTGCCGGAAGGCACTCCCTTAAAGCGTCCCGTGCTGGAGTACTGCTATAAGGACGATGCCCTGGGCGATCCCATGGTAAATGAATACCACATCCTGGCCATGGAATGGTGCACCAAGGAAGAACTGGACACCATCGCTAAGTACGCCTTTGCGGTAAACGACTTCATGGTGAAGTACCTCAAGACCCTGAACCTGGATCTGGTGGACTTCAAAATCGAATTCGGCCGCCTCAGCGACGGCACCATTGTGCTGGCGGACGAAATCAGCCCCGACACCTGCCGGCTGTGGGACTGCGACACCAAGGAAAAGCTGGATAAAGACCGGTTCCGCCGGGATATGGGCGGCGAAGAAGACGCCTACAAAGAAGTTATGCGCCGGCTGATGGGCGAAGTTCCCGAAGACTAAGTCTGTGCATTAGACGGAAGAACGAATCTCTTTTTTGACAAGGAAAGAAGCTATGTTTGATTCCATTCACGAAGAATGCGGTGTGTTCGGCATTTATGAGCCGAAAACCACCACCATTGCCAACTCGGTGTACTTTGGACTGTATGCCCTTCAGCACCGAGGTCAGGAAAGCTGCGGCATCGCCGTCAACGACCAAGGCGTCATCAAGACCCATACCGATGTAGGCTTAGTGCCGGATGTGTTCAACAAGGAACGGCTGGAGCAGCTCGGCCCCGGCAATATGGCGGTGGGCCATGTGCGGTACTCCACCACCGGTTCCTCCGGACGGACCAACGCCCAACCGGTGCATATCCGCCACGTCAAAGGCCCCATGGTGCTGGCCCACAACGGCAATTTGACCAACGCCCAAGAGCTGCGGGAGAAATTTGAGTGGCAAGGCGCCATCTTCCACAGCACTAACGACACCGAAGTCATTGCCTATGCCATCACCAAGGCCCGGCTCACCGCCCCCTCCATCGAAACGGCGGTGGAAAAGGCCATGGACCAGATTCAGGGAGCCTATTCCCTGATTGTCATGAGTCCCCAAAAGCTGATCGCCGCTCGGGATCCGGTAGGCTTTAAGCCTTTGTGCATCGGCAAGTGCAGCGACGGCGCCATTGTGTTTTCCAGCGAAAGCTGCGCTTTGGACAGCATTGGAGCTACCTTCGTCCGGGATGTGCGCCCGGGAGAAATCGTGGTGGTCAAGGACGGACAGATGACCTCCATCACCACCCACTGCTCTGACCAGCCGGGGCACCTGTGCGTCTTTGAAATGGTATACTTTGCCCGGCCCGACTCCATCATTGACGGAGCCAGCGTCCAGGAAGCCCGGCAGCGGGCAGGGGCCTTTTTGGCCCAGCAGCATCCGGTGGACGCCGACGTAGTCATTGGATGTCCCGACTCCGGTTTGGAGGCAGCTTTGGGCTACGCCATCGAAAGCGGCATTCCCTACGGCGTTGGCTTTATTAAAAACCGCTATGTGGGCCGCTCCTTTATCAAACCCACCCAGGACCAACGGGAAGACACGGTGAAGATCAAGCTCAACGCCGTGCGCAACACCGTGGAGGGCAAACGGGTGATTATGGTGGACGATTCCATCGTCCGGGGCACCACCAGCGGAAAAATCGTCAAGCTGCTCCGGGAAGCGGGAGCTACCGAGGTTCACGTGCGGATCTCCTCCCCGCCCTTTATCAGCGAATGCTACTTCGGAACCGATATTGACAGCAAGGACAACCTGATTGCCTGCCAGAAAAAGAGCATCGAAGAGATCCGCAAATATATCGGGGCAGACAGCTTGGGCTACCTCAGCGTGGAGGGAGTCAACACCATTGCCAAAGGCGCCCACTGCAAATTCTGCGATGGCTGCTTTACCGGCAAGTACCCCGCTCCCACCCCCAAATTTGTGACCAAAGACAAATTTGAACAGAAAATCGGGGAATCCAAACAACTGAAATTCTCACAGGGCCAGGAGGGAAGCAAATGAAAGACAGTTTCAGCGAAAGCTACAAACAGGCCGGCGTGGACGTAACCGCCGGATATGAATCGGTGGAGCTGATGAAAGACTCCGTCCAGCGCACCCACACTTCCGAAGTACTGGGAGGCATCGGCGGTTTCGGCGGCCTGCTGGCTCCCAACCTCACCGGCATGAAGGAACCGGTGCTGGTTTCCGGCACCGACGGGGTTGGCACCAAGATCAAGCTGGCCTTTTTGCTGGACAAGCACGACACCGTAGGCATTGACTGCGTGGCCATGTGTGTCAACGACGTAATCTGCTGCGGCGCCCGGCCCATGCTGTTTTTGGACTATATTGCCACCGGCAAAAACTTCCCGGAAAAAATCGCCACTATCGTTTCCGGTGTGGCGGAGGGCTGTGTTCAGGCGGGCTGCGCCCTCATCGGCGGGGAAACCGCCGAGCACCCCGGTTTGATGCCGGAGGACGAATACGACCTGGCGGGCTTTACCGTAGGTGTGGTGGACAAGGAAAAGATCCTGGACGTTACCACCCAGAAGCCTGGGGATGTGTTGATTGCCTTAGCCAGCTCCGGGGTTCACTCCAACGGATTCTCCTTGGTGCGTAAGGTGCTGGACGTAGAACACGCCGATCTGACTGCTCCAGTGGAAGAACTGGGAGGCAAAGGATTGGGCGAAGTGCTGCTCACTCCCACCAAGATCTATGTCAAGCCCATCTTAAAGCTGCTGGAAGAAGTCAAGGTGAAGGGCATCGCCCACATCACCGGTGGCGGTTTTTATGAAAACATCCCCCGCGCCATTGCCCCCGGCCTCTCCGCCAAGATCAACCGGGAAGATGTGCGGGTGCTGCCGATCTTCGACTACATCGCCAAGAAGGGCAACATCCCGGTGCGGGATATGTTCAACACCTTCAACATGGGTGTGGGCATGACCGTCTGCGTGGCGCCGGAAGACGCCGACAAAACCATTGACCTGCTCACCAAAGCAGGAGAAACCGCCTACCGGCTGGGCGAGCTGGTGGAAGGAGACGGCGAGGTTCTGCTGGGATGAAAAAGATCGTTGTGTTAGTCAGCGGCGGAGGCACCAATCTCCAAGCCCTCATCGACGCTCAGCACCGGGGAGAAATCCCCGGCGGAGAGATCACCTGTGTGATTTCCTCCAAACCCGGCGTGTACGCCTTAGAGCGGGCCGCCAAGGCGGGAATTCCTAGCCGTGTCATCGACCGGAAGGAGTTTTCCGATTCCAAGGCTTTTTCCGCCGCTTTGCTCCAAGCACTGCAAGAGGAACAGGCAGATCTGGTGATCTACGCCGGATTTATGACCATTGTGGATGAAATGGTCAGCAAGGCCTTCCCCTACAAAATGATGAATGTCCATCCCTCCCTGATCCCCTCCTTCTGCGGCAAAGGCTACTACGGCCTTCACGTCCACGAAGCTGTACTGAAAAGCGGGGTAAAGGTGACAGGAGCTACAGTGCATTTCGTCACTGAGGTCTGTGACGGCGGCCCCATCATCCTACAGCAGCCGGTGTTCGTCCAAAACGACGACACCCCCGAAACTCTGCAAAAGCGGGTGATGGAGCAGGCTGAATGGAAGATTCTGCCCAAAGCGGCGGCTCTGTTCTGCCAGGACAAAATCAAGGTTGAAAACGGCATCGCCAAGGTTTACGAATAACAACTCAAAGGAGGATGGTCCTATGTACCAGATTGATCTGGCAAGCTATCTGCAAAACAATTCCTACCCCGGCCGTGGGGTGCTGCTGGGAATGCACCAGGACGGCAAACACGGCGTCATTGCCTACTTCATTATGGGGCGGAGCGAAAACAGCCGCAACCGGGTCTTTGTGGCCGAGGGAGAAGATATGAAAACCCAGGCCTTCGATCCGGCCAAGGTGGTGGACCCCTCCCTGATTATCTACTACCCGGTCCGGACCCTGCCCTTCGCCATGGTAGTCACCAACGGCGACCAGACTGACACGGTGTACGACGCATTGCGTACCGGGGGCAGCTTTGTCCGTGCCCTGCGCACCCGGACTTTTGAGCCGGACGCAGACAACTATACCCCTCGCATCAGCGGGGTGATCTGCCGGAAAACCGGCGCTTACAAACTCAGCATCCTGAAAAGCGCCAATCACAACCCGGACAGTGTCCAGCGGTTCTTCTATGAATACTCCCAGCCGGTGGCAGGGGAAGGCCATCTGATCCACACCTATGAACAGGACGGCAATCCCATCCCCTCCTTTACCGGGGAACCCCGGCCGGTGGCGTTAAACCAAAGCATTGATGATTTTACCGACCTGCTTTGGAACAGCCTGAATGCGGACAACAAGGTGAGCTTGTTCGTCCGGTATCTGGACCTCACCGACGGCAGCTATGAAACCCGCATTGTGAATAAGAATCAATAAACTTGGTTGCTGTCGTCGCCTGTCCCCCAGGTGGGCGGCAGCATTCTCTTTTTAAGAAAGGTGGTACTCCCCATGGCAAACGAACTGGCCTTAAAATATGGCTGCAACCCCAATCAAAAGCCTTCCCGCATCTTTATGGCGGACGGAAGCGACCTGCCCATCACCGTATTAAACGGCAAACCGGGCTACATTAACTTTTTGGATGCCTTCAACTCCTGGCAGCTGGTAATGGAGCTGAAAGCAGCTACCGGCCTGCCTGCGGCAGCTTCCTTCAAGCACGTCAGCCCGGCGGGCGCTGCGGTGGCGGTGCCTATGAGCGACACCCTGAAGAAAATCTACTTTGTAGACGATCTGGAACTCTCTCCTCTGGCTACTGCCTATGCCCGGGCCCGGGGCGCTGACCGGATGAGCAGTTACGGCGACTTTATTGCGCTCAGCGAGATCTGTGACGTTCCTACCGCATTGATGATTAAGCGGGAAGTCAGCGACGGCATCATTGCCCCCGGCTACACCGACGAAGCCCTGGAAATCTTAAAGAGCAAGCGCAAAGGCACCTACAACATCATCCAAATGGATCCCAACTACCGCCCCGACCCGGTAGAACACAAACAGTGCTTCGGCATCACCTTTGAACAGGGCCGCAACGAGCTGAAGATCGACGCCGATCTGCTGAAAAACCTGGTCACCGACAACAAAGAGCTGCCGGACTTTGCGGTGCGGGATCTGCTGATCAGCCTGATTACCCTGAAGTACACCCAGTCCAACTCCGTTTGCTACGCCAAAGACGGCCAGGCCATCGGCATTGGCGCCGGCCAGCAGTCCAGAATCCACTGCACCCGTCTGGCAGGCAACAAGGCGGACATTTGGTGGCTGCGGCAGCATCCGAAAGTCCTAAATTTGCCCTTCAAGGAAGACATCCGCCGTCCTGACCGGGATAACACCATCGACGTCTACATCTCCGAGGAGTGGGAAGACGTAGTGGCCGGAGACAACTGGAAGTTTGCCTTCACCCAGCAGCCGGAACCCTTGACCCGGGAAGAAAAGAAAGAATGGCTCTCCAAGCTCACCGATGTCAGCCTGGGCAGCGACGCCTTCTTCCCCTTCGGCGACAACATCGAACGGGCCAGAAAGAGCGGCGTGAAGTACGTGGCCCAGCCCGGCGGTTCTATCCGGGACGACAACGTCATCGAAACCTGCAACAAGTACGGCATGGCTATGGCCTTCACCGGCATCCGGCTGTTCCATCATTGATTTGAAATTTAGGTTAAGCCGGTTAGAAAAATAAAAATAAGGTTTCCGGTTTGACCCTTCCCTTGGCCTTTGGCCTTTGGTTGGGCGCATTCCGGAAGGTAGTCGCCCTGGACTAGGCTACAGGAACGCACTGCCACGGACGCTTGAAAAGACTCCCAATCCCTGCAGGGGGTTCACCCCTGCACCCCGAAAAACTTTCATTTCCCATCCGAAAGGAGACCAACATGAAACTCTTAGTAGTGGGCGGAGGCGGCCGGGAACACGCCATCATCCGCAAACTCAACGAAAGCCCCAAAGTTGAAAAAATTTACTGTGCCCCCGGCAACGGCGGCATCTCCCGGGACGCAGAATGCGTCAACATCGGCGCCTGCGACATCGAAAAGATGGTGGCCTTTGCCAAGGAAAACGCCATCGACTTCTGTGTGGTAGCCCCCGATGATCCTCTGGCTGCCGGCATGGTGGACGCCATGAATGGGGCAGGTATTCCCTGCTTCGGTCCCAACAAAGCCGCCGCTCGGATCGAAGGCAGCAAAGTTTTTGCCAAAAACCTGATGAAGAAATACGGCATTCCCACCGCCGCCTACGAAGTCTTTGACGATCCCCACGCCGCCATGGACTACATCAAAGCCCAGAACACCTACCCCACCGTCATCAAAGCCGACGGCCTGGCCCTGGGCAAAGGCGTGATCCTGGCCCAGAACGAAGAAGAAGCCTTGGCTGCCGTCCACTCCATTATGGAGGACAAGCAGTTCGGGGACAGCGGCAACCAAATCGTCATTGAGGAATTCCTCACCGGCCCGGAGGTCAGCGTGCTTTCCTTCTGCGACGGCAAAACCATCATTCCCATGGTGTCCAGCATGGACCACAAACGGGCGCTGGACGGAGATCAGGGTTTGAATACCGGCGGCATGGGCACCGTGGCC
>DVGY01000074.1 GCA_018712465.1 Candidatus Egerieicola pullicola
GCAGGTCGGTGATTTCCGGCACACTGTCCCGGTCTTCGGATTTGGTCAGATGCGGCGGGATGGAGGCCACCACTCCGGAAAGCCATCTTCCTTCCTTTTGGCTGAACAGCAGTACGCCTTGGGCGATCATCACCCGCCGGTCCATGCCGCCGTAAGCCGCTGCCTTTAAAAATCCGTTTTCTTCGTAGCCGGTGACCACCAAACCGATTTGGTCAATGTGGGCGTCCAGCAACACTACCGGTTCCCCAAATTGGGGGGCACGGAACTGACCGATGACACTGCCGAATTGATCCACCTCCACAGTGGAGGGAATGCAGTACTCACCCATCAGTTTTCTGGCTGCCTTGGGCGCAGACCAGCACTGGTTGGTTTCCCAGCGGTTGATGGTTTCAGGCTGGGGGCAGAGAACCTGCAGCCAATCCAGCATCTTTTGTTCTAGTTGATCCAATCTGTTTCACTCCAAACTGTTGACGATCTTCTTGAAATGATGGCCCCGCTGCTCAAAGTTCTTGTACAAATCAAAGCTGGCGCTGGCAGGGCTAAGGGTCACCACGTCCCCGGGTACAGCGTGTTCCCGGGCGGTCTGCACCGCTTCTTCTAAGGTGTTTACCGTGATGATTTCCGGATTGCCTGGGGTGTACCCCTCATAACCGGTGACGGCGGCTTCGATTTTGGGACCGGTGGCTCCCAGTAAAATCAGCAGCTTCACCCGTTCCACCACATCCTTGGCCAAAGGCTCGTAGGGGATGTGCTTATCGTAGCCTCCGGCAATGACGATGAGTTTTTGGTGGAAAGCCCGCAGTCCGGCAATGGTTCGGGTGGGGCTGGTGGCGATGCTGTCGTTGTAGTAACGGACTCCATCCAAGGTGCGCACCAGCTCGATCCGGTGCTCCACCCCGCCGAAGGTTTTGGCAATGTGGACAATCACCTCATCGCTGACTTCGTCGCTGACGGCGGCAATGGCAGTGAGGTAGTTTTCCACATTGTGCATTCCGGGAATCTTAATGTCCTCCATGTGCAGAATAGGGGTGGCTTGGCCCTTGTGCACCCGGCAGAGCATACCGTCTTCCTTTAAATAGCTGCCTTCATAAGGCATTTCCTTGCGGGAGAAAAAGGCCACCCGGCCACGGACCTGAGGAGCAAAGGAACGGGTGATGTCGTTGTCAAGGTTCAATACGGTTTTGGAGAAGGCGTTGGAGTGGGCAAAAATATTGGTTTTGCTCCAGGTGTACTCCTCCATGGTTTTATGTACATTGAGGTGGTTGGGAGAGAGGTTGGTCACCACCGACACATCCACCGGCTGGCGCATAGAGAGCAGCTGGAAGGAGCTGAGCTCCACCACTGCCCGATCTTCCGGCTGTACCTGCTCAATGATGGGCAGCAGGGCCTTGCCGATATTGCCTCCCAGCCATACCTTTTTGCCGCTGGCTTTCAGCATTTCAGAGATCAAAGTGGTGGTGGTGGTTTTGCCGTCGCTGCCGGTGACAGCGTAGGTCTTGCAGGGGCAGAGGTCAAAGAAACACTCCATCTCGCTGGTGACAATGACCCCCGCCTTTCGCGCCTGGGTCAGCCGGTCCATGTGGAAGTACATTCCAGGGGTGCGGAAGAGAATGTCGCAGTTTTCCTCCAGCCCGTCCAAGTAACCTTCTCCCAGTTGGAATTTGGCCCCCAGTTCCTTTAAGGCGGTGTAGTTTTCCCCAATCTGTTCCGGATTGGAGCGGTCCACTACTGTGACGTCAATCCCCTTTTGTAAAAATAACTTAATCAGGTCGAAGTGGCTGACCCCCATGCCAACCACCCAAACCCGCTTGGTTTTCAGCATTTCAAAAAATTGTGCCGCTTTGGTGTTCATAACCTTTCCCATCCTTTCCCAAGTTTGGTCTGATACTTCATTATAGTTGCATTCCTGGAAAAAAGCAATCCCTACCTCCTGTTTCCTGGGGAAAAATCCTGGGTTTTAGATTGTATTTTTCCCTGAAATACGGTATACTGAAAGATGGATAATTGCAGGTGGAATTTTCGGAATTTTTTGGTGAAAAAGTCAAAGCTCCGGGGATTCCCTGCCGGAACAGAAATGACATTAAGGAGGTTTGACTATGCTTTACATTGGCATCGACCTGGGCACCTCGGCGGTGAAGCTGCTTTTGATGGACGAGAAAGGCTCCATTCTCCATCAGGTCAGTCGGGATTATCCCGTAGAGTACCCCTACCCTGGCTGGAGTCAGCAAAATCCGGAGGACTGGTGGCTGCGGGTTCAGGAAGGAATCACAGTTTTGTTGAAGGACCAGGAAGCTCATAAGGTGAAAGGCATCGGAGTAGCAGGCCAGATGCACGGGCTGGTGGCACTGGACCACGCCGGTCAGGTGATTCGTCCCGCCATTTTGTGGAATGACAGCCGCACTCAGCCTCAGACCGATTTCTTAAACCAAGACCCGGGAAAGGAGGCCCTCAGCCGTCTCACCGGCAACATTGCCTTTGCCGGATTTACCGCGCCCAAGCTGCTTTGGATGCGCCAGGAGGAACCTAACCTGTTTGCTCGGATTGCAAAGATTCTCCTGCCAAAGGACTACATCAATTACCGCCTTACCGGCGTCCTTTCCACCGACTACTCCGACGCTTCTGGTACTTTGCTGCTGGATGTGGAAAAGGGCTGCTGGAGCCAAACCATGCTGGATCTCTGCGGCATTACCCAAGATCAGCTTCCCCCTCTGCACAAAAGCTTGGAACCCATCGGCACGGTGAAGCCGGACCTGGCCCGCCGTCTGGGCCTGCCCCGAGGGGTAACGGTTTGCGCCGGGGCGGGGGACAATGCCGCCGCTGCGGTGGGCTGCGGGGTAGTGGGTCCAGGGAAATGTAACATCAGCCTGGGCACCTCCGGCACCGTGTTTATCACCGGAGAGCAGTTTGCGGTGGATGAGAACAACGCGCTCCATTCCTTCCGCCATGCCGACGGAGGATACCATCTCATGGGCTGCATCCTCTCGGCAGCCAGCTGCAATCAATGGTGGATGGAAAATATCCTCCACACCAAGGACTACAGCGAAGAGCAGCAGTTTATCTCCAAGGAGACCCTGGGCTGCAATCCGGTGTACTTCCTCCCTTACTTGATGGGAGAGCGCAGCCCCCACAATGACGCTTTGGTGCGGGGAGCGTTCTTCGGCCTTTCCATGGATACGCCTCGGGAAGCCATGACCCAGGCGGTGCTGGAAGGAGTGGCCTTTGCCATTCGGGATTGTGTGGAAATTGCCAAAGGCCAGGGCATCCCGGTGACTTCCAGCCGGCTTTGCGGCGGGGGAGCTAAAAGTCCTCTGTGGCAAACCATTTTAGCCAATGTGCTGGGGATTCCCTTGGAGCTGCCTCAAACCGAGCAGGGACCCGGCTATGGCGGCGCCATACTGGCGGCGGTGGCCTGCGGGGAAGCGGAGGATCTCACATCTTATGCCAACCGCCTTTGTAAGGTAAAAGCCAAGATTTTGCCGGAACCCGGTTTAGTGCGGCGGTATCAGAAGCGGTATCAAGCTTGGAAACAGCTTTATCCCCGGCTGAAGGGCTGGTGCGGGGAATAAAGAGAAAGGAATTCGCAGATGCAGGATCTTTCGCAGCTTTATGAAATCGCCCGGCAGACCCTCCGCCCCATGGAGCTTACACAGTATGGGGAAGCGGGGCAGGTGGCCTGCGCCTTGGAAACCGCAGCCGGAAACATTTTTACCGGCATCTGCATCGACCTGCCCTGCTCCTTGGGCTTTTGTGCCGAACAGGCAGCTATGGCGGAGATGTTGAAATCCGGCGAAACCCAAATCGTCCAGATTCTTGCCGTGGGGGAGGAGGGAAACGTTCTTCCGCCCTGCGGCCGGTGCCGGGAATTTATGGCTCAGGTGGACCGGCGCAATCTGGATGCTCTGGCGGCGGTGAGCTGCTTTCAGGCAGTGCCGTTAAAAGAACTGCTGCCCAAGCGGTGGGACGAAGAATCGTTTGAGAAATAAAAAACAGATGAAACCGAATTGAGGAGGATTTTCAATGAACAGCACCAACCTTCCCCAGGTAAAGCTGGGGATCGTGGCGGTGAGCCGGGATTGCTTTCCGGTTCAGCTTTCCCAGAGCCGCCGCAGCGCCATTGTGAAGGAATGTCAGGCTTTGGGCCTGGAGGTGGCGGAGATCCCCACTGCAGTGGAAAATGAACAGGATATGCTTCAGGCGGTGGAGGAAGCCCGGAAGGCAGGCTGCAACGCCCTGACGGTGTTTTTGGGCAACTTCGGCCCGGAGACTCCCGAAACGTTGCTGGCCAAGTATTTTGACGGGCCCTGTATGTTTGTGGCGGCGGCAGAAGGAGACGGCGACTTAATCGGCGGCCGGGGAGACGCTTACTGCGGTATGCTCAACTGCTCCTATAATCTGGGACTGCGGGGCTTAACCGGTTATATCCCTTCCTATCCTGTGGGAACTGCCAAGGAAATCGCCGTCATGATGGCAGAATTTCTTCCCATTGCCCGGACGGTGCTGGGACTGAAGGATCTGAAGATTATCACCTTCGGCCCCCGCCCTCAGGATTTCTTTGCCTGCAACGCCCCCATCCAAGGACTGTATCAGTTAGGGGTGGAGATTGAGGAAAACAGCGAGCTGGACCTGTTAGCTGCTTATCGAGCTCACGAAAAGGATCCCCGGATTCCCGGCATCTGTGAAGAGATGGCCCAGGAAATGGGAGAAGGGAACTACTACCCCGACCTCAGCGCTCGGATGGCCCAGTTTGAGCTGACTCTGTTGGATTGGGCCCAAGAGCACAAAGGCAGCCGGAAGTATGTGGCTTTCGCAGATAAGTGTTGGCCCGCTTTCCCCAAAGAATTTGGCTTCGAGCCCTGCTACGTCAACAGCCGTTTGGTCAGTCGGGGAATTCCGGTAGCCTGCGAGGTGGACATCTACGGCGCTTTGTCAGAGTACATCGGTATGTGCGTTTCCGGAGAGACGGTGACTCTGCTGGACATCAACAACAGCGTGCCTTCCTGTCTTTATCGGGAGGACATCGCCGGGAAATTTGACTATTCTCTTACCGACACCTTTATGGGCTTTCACTGCGGCAACACCCCGTCCTGTAAGCTCTGCGGCGGCGGGGCAGTGAAGTACCAGTTGATCCAGCATCGGCTGCTGGAACCGGAAGGAAGCCAGCCGGACTTTACCCGGGGCACCCTGGAGGGTGACATCGCCCCCGGCCCCATCACCTTCTACCGTCTCCAGTGCGACAGCCAGGGGCAGCTTCGCTCCTACATCGCCCAGGGCGAGGTGCTTCCGGTTCCCACCCGGTCCTTCGGGGGCATCGGCATCTTCGCTATCCCGGAGATGGGACGGTTTTACCGCCATGTGTTAATTGAAAAGCGCTATCCTCATCATGGGGCGGTGGCGTTCTCTCATTGCGGCAAGGCGCTGTTTGAGGTGTTCAAGCTGCTGGGAATCAAAGACATTGCCTATAATCAGCCTAAGTCTCTGCCGTATCCCACCGAGAATCCTTTTGGATAAGATATAACGTGTGAAATAGTCCCCTCGCCGGCCTGCTTGCAGCACCGGTTGGAGGGGACGGTTTCGTTTCCCGGACAAAAAAGTAAAACCACCCGGTTTGCACTGCTGCATTCGGGTGGTTTAGGCATTGCCTTGCCTCACGCTTCCTGAGGAGCGCCAACAGGGCAGGTGCTAGCACAAGCGCCGCAATCCATGCAAGCGTCTGCGTCGATTACGTACTTGCCGTCGCCTTCGCTAATCGCGCCAGCGGGACACTCTGCTGCACAAGCGCCGCAGGAGATGCAATCATCACTGATCTGGTATGCCATCCTTTTTCACCTCCGTGAATTTTTGTTATCCCTATTCTAACACAGTTAGGTTTGGTTTTCAACCCCTTGTTGCAGGGAACATTTTCGGCGGATTTTTTGGAAAAAGATTGCATAATCAAAAGAAATTCGGGAAAAACAACGGCTTTTTAGCGGAAAAAATCGCTGTTCGTTCCGTTCCACCGCCGGTGTTTTGCCTCTTGTTTTTTGGCCGGAATGCAAATCTGCGCATTTTTTTAAAAAAAGTAGTGGCTTTTTGGATTCGGGTATGCTATAATCAGTAAGATGTAAATTTTACTGGAGGAAGTAACCTATGCTTAAGGAAACCAAACAACTGGAAACCAATAAATATGAATTGACCGCCACGGTGGACGCCGAAGCCTTTGAAGCGGCTGTGCAGAAGGCGTTTTTGAAAAACCGCAAGCGCATCGACGTGCCCGGCTTCCGCAAAGGTAAAGCTCCCCGGAAGATTGTGGAAAGAATGTACGGGGAAGGTTTGTTCTATGAAGATGCTGTCAATGACCTGTATCCCGACACCGTCAACGAAGCGGTGAAGGAAAGCGGCTTGACCGTGGTAGCACCCCCCAGCGTGGACGTAAAGGAACTGAGCAAGGAAAACGGCGTGACCTTCACCATTACCGTGGTCACTAAGCCGGAAGTTACCATTGAAGGCTATAAGGGCCTGGAAGTGGAAAAAGAAGTCAAGCCGGTTACCGACGAAGACGTGCAGAAGAGAATGGAAGCCATGCAGCACGGCCACGGCCGTCAGATTGACGTGGACGATCGGGCCACCCAGAAGGGCGACACCGTGACCTTCGACTTTGACGGCAGCGTAGACGGCGTTCCCTTTGAAGGGGGCAAGGCAGAAAACTACACCCTGACCCTGGGCTCCGGCCAGTTTATTCCCGGCTTTGAAGAACAGATGGAAGGCAAGAACATTGACGAAGAGTTCGACGTCAACGTCACCTTCCCGGAAGACTACCACGCCGAAGAACTCAAGGGCAAAGCCGCTGTGTTTAAGTGCAAGATCCACTCCATCCGCTACACCGAATATCCCGCTCTGGACGACGAGTTTGCCAAGGATGTCAGCGAGTTCGACACCCTGGACGAACTGAAAGCCGACGAAAAGCGGAAGATGGAAGAAGCCAACCAGCAGGAAGCTGACACCCAGGTGGAAAATAAGCTGGTAGATCTGGTCATCGAAAAGATGCAGGCAGAAATTCCCGAAGAGATGATCGATGTTCGGGTGGACGAAAAAGTCCGTGAGTTCGAGTACCGCCTCACCAGCCAGGGCATGAGCCTGGAGCTGTATCAGCAGTACACCGGCACCACCGAAGACGGTTTGAAGAAGACCTTCCGGGAACAGGCCGAAAAGGAAGTTAAGGTGCGTCTGGCTCTGGAAAAGATTGTGGAACTGGAAAACATCCAGCCCACCGAAGAGGACATGAACGCTGAATACGAAAAGCTGGCCAAGGCTTACCAGCTGGACGTGGAAAAAGTCAAGGAAATGCTGCCGGTAGATACCCTGAAAGAGGATGTGGCAGTAAACCTGGCTATCGACCTGGTGAAGAACACCGCTGTGATCACCGAAAAATAAGAATGCCAAATCTCCGTTTCAGCCGGCTCGTCGTGGGTCGGCTGATTCCGGCTTTTTGCTGAAAGGGGCAGGCAGGCGCATTTCCGGTCATATCTTGCCGGCAAGGGTATTTTTATTCACTTTTTCTTCAAAGATTGGCCATAGGGTAGACACCACTAAAGGTCAAAGAAGGTGTAAAATACCCATTGTAGCTTGCAGCAGTGCGCCTGTAGGCTCGGTTTTTTGGAAAGGAAGGATACTTTATGGCATTAGTACCTTATGTAGTAGAACAGACCGGACGGGGCGAACGCTCCTACGACATTTTTTCTCGCCTGCTGAATGACCGGATCGTGATGCTCTGCGACCAGGTGGATGACGCCACCGCCAGCGTGGTGGTTGCTCAGCTGCTGTATCTGGAAAGCCAGGACCCGGAAAAGGACATCAGCCTCTACATTAACTCTCCCGGCGGCTCCATCACTGCAGGTATGGCTATCTACGACACGATGCAGTATATTAAGTGTGACGTGTCCACCATCTGCATTGGCATGGCCGCCAGCATGGGAGCATTCCTGCTGTCCAGCGGCGCCAAAGGCAAGCGGATCGCTTTGCCTCACAGCGAGATCATGATCCACCAGCCTCTGATCGGCGGCGGCGGACTGTCCGGCCAGGCCACCGACATTGAAATTGCCACCAATCATCTGCTCCGCACCAAAAAGAACCTGACCCAGATTCTGGCAGACAACTGCGGCAAAACCTATGAGCAGCTGGCTCAGGACTGCGAGCGGGACAACTATATGTCCGCTCAGGAAGCTCTGGAGTACGGCTTGATCGACAAAGTATTTGAGAAACGGTAAACTCTGCAAGGCAGAGAAAAGGAGAAGCCTTACTTATGGCCAATAACAACGATAGAATGCCCCGCTGCAGTTTCTGCGGCAAAACCGAAGCGGAAGCCAACCGTATGCTGTTTGGCAATGGCGCTTATATCTGCGATGATTGCGTGTCCTTGTGCTACAGTATGCTCTTTGATGACGACGGCCTTACCGACTATCGCCATCAGGCTGCTGCACGGCGGAAAAAGAAGAATACCGCGAAGGTGCCCCTGATGAAACCCAAGGAAATCAAAGCGGTGCTGGACCAGTATGTGGTGGGGCAGGAACAGGCCAAAATTGCGCTGTCCGTTGCGGTGTACAATCACTATAAGCGGATTGACAGCAACCAGAAGCCGGACGTGGAGATCCGTAAGAGCAATGTTTTGCTGTTGGGACCCACCGGTGTAGGGAAAACCTATCTGGCCCAGACTTTGGCCAAGACCCTGAATGTGCCCTTTGCCATTGCCGACGCCACCACCCTGACAGAAGCAGGTTATGTGGGCGACGACGTGGAAAATGTGCTGGTACGGCTGCTGCAAGCGGCGGATTACGACGTGGAAGCGGCCCAGCGCGGCATTATTTATATTGACGAGATTGATAAGATCACCCGGAAAAGTGAGAATCCCTCCATTACCCGGGATGTCAGCGGAGAGGGCGTGCAGCAGTCTTTGCTGAAGATCGTGGAAGGCACTGTTTCCAATGTGCCTCCCCAAGGAGGACGGAAACACCCCAATCAGGAGTGCATCCAGGTGGATACTACTAATATCCTCTTTATCTGCGGCGGTGCCTTTGAAGGCATCGAACGGATCATCGAGCAGCGCACCAATAAGTCCTCCATGGGCTTTGGAGGCACGGTGACTTCCGGCGGTGCTTTGCGGGACAGCGAACTGCTGAAACAAATCATTCCCCATGATTTGGTGAAATTCGGTTTGATTCCCGAATTAGTGGGACGCCTTCCCATGATTACCACTTTGGAAGCTCTGGATGAGGATTCCCTGGTACGGATTTTGACCGAGCCCAAAGACAGTATTGTGAAGCAGTATCAGGCTCTCTTTGCTATGGATCAAGTGGAGCTGACTTTTACTGACGACGCTCTCCGCGCCATTGCCAAGCGGGCGTTGGAACGGAAAACCGGAGCCCGCGGTCTGCGGGGCATTATGGAAGAGTTGCTGCAAAACTTGATGTTCTCCATTCCTTCCGATCCCTCGGTGGAATCGGTGACCATCACGGCAGAAGGGGTGGAAGATCCCAGTAAGATCGTCTATACTCACCGCAATGCTCTCCCTAAATCCAGCTAAATACAATCAAAAGAGGAAACACCATCCTAACCGAGATTTTCGGCGTGGGATGGTGTTTTTTGTTGGGGGCGGTTGATAAACTGTTATCCTGGCACAGTCCTCGTTCCTGGTTTCAATCCACGCTCCCGCGTAGGGAGCGACCGCCGGCTGAATGGCGGAAATGTCCAGCACAAAATTTCAATCCACGCTCCCGCGTAGGGAGCGACTGCGGTATGCCAGGGACGCAGCTTTGGACGTGTTTATTTCAATCCACGCTCCCGCGTAGGGAG
>DVGY01000075.1 GCA_018712465.1 Candidatus Egerieicola pullicola
CGGGGGTTGTCCAAACTGCCCTTGGGCAGATGCTGTTCCAGATAAAGCTGAACGCATTCCTCCGCCAACTGCTGCAACCGCTGGGGCGTCAAGTCCTCCTTACTGCGGATCTGAGCCAACACCTTGCAGAGGATCTCATGAACCAGATTCCCCCGGGAAAGGGGATCGTAACCCACCTGCCGCCGGGGATAGAGTTTTAATCCCTGCTTGCAGAAAAACTGGAAGGGACAGCGGTAAAAATCCTCCACCCGGCTGGGGCTGAGAAAGGGATGAGCGCCGTAAAGCTGCTCCACCAACGGCGGATCCAACTGCTGAGAAGCGGCCTGCCGCCCCTGGCGAATCTGTTGAAGCAGCCCAGCGTATTCTGTGCGGTGGGAGAAATAGTCCTCTAAGGTTTTTGTGAACACATCGGATTGCTGCGCCGCTGCCAGCAAAGCGAATCCCGCTTCCTGGGATTGGCAAAGCCGGGCGGGATCCCGCTGAATCAGAGTTTCCTGTCTGCATTGGGGAAACAAGGCGGAAAGCTCTTCCAACAGAGGGGATGGGGGAATGGGACTTCCCTGCAAATCCCCTTCCGGGAAGGAGAGAAACAGCTGCTGTTCCCCGCCGGTTAAGGTCTGGTAGGCGTAAAACCGGCCCTCCTGAGTGCGGCGCAGCCGGTCACGGGCAATGGGGAGCTGGTATTGGGCTAACAGCTCCTCCTCCCCTTCCCCAAACAAGGGACAGCCTGCAGGGGTCTGGGGAAACACCCCTTCTTCCACCCCCACAATCAGCAATACCTTTACCTGTTCCAGATGGAGCTTGCCGCTTTGTCCCACGTTGACGCAGTCCAGGGCCTGAGGCACCGTCTCCAATCCGGTTTGCTCTGCCAACAGTTCCAACAGCTGCCAATACCGGGAAAAACTCACCACCCGATCCCCCAGAATCTGGGCAATGTCGGTGCAGAGTTCTCCCAACGTCTCCCACATCCGGCGGTATTGAGCCGCCGCCGCCAAACTTTGGGCGGGCTGTTCCGTATCCTGTTCCAAAATCTGAAGGTACTCCTGGGTCACCTGCCGTACCTGAAGCCGGTCCAACAGATCCAACAATCCTTGGGTCATCACCCGAGCAGAGCATTCCCCCAGCTTCCGGAAGGGAAGAACGGCATCCAGCAAAAACTTTCGCATCTCCTCCAACCGAGCCAGACGGGCCGTTTCTTCCTGCCGCTGCTGGGCATTCCGGGGACCGTCCAAGCCGTAGATGCTCAAGGTAAAGGGAGCGAAAAAGCCTTCCTCCCCCAACCCCCATAAGTACAGATAGTTTTCCAGTTCTCCCACCCGGCTTTCGTCAAAGGGAGTGAGGCCGCATTTCAGCAGTGCCGTAGCCTGCAAGGGAGAGAAGCTGCCCGCCGCCAAGGCGAAACAGCACTGCACCAGCCGAAACAAGGGAGACCCAAGGGGGGACATGGGATCATCCAGGTAGTAGGGTACCTGGTACCGCTCCAAAGCCGATTGCAGTAGGGGACGGTAGGCTTCGCTGCCCATTACCACCGCCATATCCCGGTAACGGTATCCCTTTCGTGCCAGCTCCCGGATGCGGGCAGCCACAGCCTGAACTTCTTCCTGGCGGTTGGGAGCCCGCAGCAACTGGATTGCTTCGGCAGGCTGGTCATAGGCAGCGGGTTTGGGCGTATAGATCTGCTGTTCCAGGGCCTCCAACGCCGGAGGACGCACCCCGGTTGGCTGGGGGATTACCTCCTTAGCAGCCACCGGCACCCCCAATTTCCGAGCCAGAGCCCGGAGCTGATGATATAAAAGGTCGGAGAGGGCAAATAAGCTTTCCCGGCGGGGATCGGCCGGATCCAGGGTCAGAGTAACGGTGACCCGTTCCCCTTGCAGCAGCATCTGTTCCAGCAAAAGCAATTTGTCCTGAGAAAGAAAGTCAAAGCCGTCTAAGAAAAACTGTCCTCCCGCAAAGAGACGGTGTTCCTGAACCAGCTTAGCCGCCTGAGCTACATCCTCCAAAGGATCGGTAAACCGGCGCAGCAGCAGTCCCTGGTAACCAGCGTACACTGCTGCCGTATCCAATAACTTGGAGCGCAGGGTGCCCTCCGGCAAGGCGTGGGCAAATTCCTCCAAAGCGGCGGGATCCATACCGGCGGACTTCAGCTGCTCTACCGTTTGAAGCATGGCCGGCGCCAAATGACTCCGAGACGCCGGGGAGGAATAAACGGTCAACAGCGGCCCTGCTTCCTCTAAGGCCAACTGCATCAGCAATAGTTTTTGCTTGGCATCGGCGGCCGGTCGTCCTTGGGGATGGTAGCGGGACACCAACCGGGAGGCCAGCCGGGAAAACCCGGTGACCTGAATTCGGGAGAACGCTTTGGCGCCCAAAGTGCGGTAACAGCGGCGCTCTCCCTCAAAGGTAGATTGATCCGGCAACAGCAGGTACACCGGCCGGTCCGAAGAGGGCAAAGCGACAAGCTGCTCCAGCACTCGCTGGGTTTTGCCGCTGTGGCTGCGGCCGAGGAGAAAGGTAAGCATAGAAACCTCCTGGGAAACAAAGAAAATTTAAATAAGAAACAAGTGCACGGACGGCTAAAATGTGGAACAAGCTCAAAGTCTAAAAAATCTTCCAAGGAAAGATTTGACCGAAGGGAGAATCAGCCAAAATTCTTCCATCTTCAAAATTCATTCTTCCTTTCCCTACAGGAGACTATCCTCCCGTTACCCAATTCCACAATGCCATCAGCCCGTCCAGCAGCGCAAACCGGATCTCGTAATCCTCTGGGTGAGTGAGCATATCCCTTTGCTGGGAGGTCATGCCTTCATCCTGCACTGTGCTGCTGTCCAGACACACCGCTGGGTAGAGCACGCAAAACCAGTTGTGCCCGGCTCCTTCCCCCAGTTGGATTCGCACCGCCTGGTATTCTCCTGCCGGGAGGGTGTAGCCCTCATAGCTCACTGCCGGAAAAGAAAACTCTCCCACCTCTCCCGTCACCGGAACCAGGCTGCCCTGCCGGGCGGCGGTTTGTTTGGCAGTATCCAACATAGCAGGAAGCAGGGCTTGCGCTATCTCTTGGGCTTGCTCCCGGCTTTCTGCCTGAGCCAACTGCTGGCCGTACTGCTCCACCACGGCATCCCGCACCGCCAGTTTCACAGCCTGATCGGCGGGATCGTCCGACTGAGCCACAATGTGCAGCCGCAGTACGCTGTCTTCCAATTCTGCCCGCTGCCGGCCCACCTGAGCTAAATCCCAAGCCGCCGCCGCAATCATGGCCACGATCAGTCCCACAGCCAAAGAAAAAAAGATCCGTTTTGCCATAAAGCCACCTCATTCTTCCCGATTTCGTAGGACAGTATGAGGCGGCCTCTGGCCGTTTATTCCATTTTATTCTTCTTCTGGGGGCAAAATCTCCACACCCCGGCCCACCGGACGCACCGCTACGGCAAAGGGCAGATGGGAAAAGCCCTCCAACTGCTCCTGGGCCTCCTTCAAGGTGGGAAAAATACCGAACACCGCCGACCCGCTGCCGGTCATTCTGGCTCCTAAGGCCCCCGCTTTCAGCAGACGCTGACGGAGCAGCTCCACCTCCGGCACGCCGCACACCGGCTCCAAGGCGTTGACCAGATGAGCGGAAGCAGCCACCGGGTCGTTTTGCCGTACCCCTTCCAGCAGAGCATCAAAGGCTTCCCCGTAAGAAGGCTTTTCTTCCAGTCCATCGTAGGCCAAAAAAGCTGCCTTGGTGGACACTCCGGCAATGGGTTTGGCGATCAAAAAGGCGCCGGCAGTGTAGTCCGGAAGAGGAGTGAGTTTTTCCCCGATGCCCTCCACCAGCTGAGTGCCGCCGGTGAGGCAGAAGGGGATGTCCGCTCCCAGCTTCACCCCGATTTGACACAGACGCTGCTGGGAAAGTCCCAGCTTTAACAGCTCGTTCAGCCCCGCCAGCACGGCGGCGCCGTCAGCGCTTCCTCCGGCCATGCCCGCCTCCATAGGCAGGTGTTTTTCCAGATGGAAAGTGAGCCCGGACTGGGGACGCCCCACTTCCTGGAGCAGCGCCCGGGCACATTTCAGCACCAGGTTGGTTTCATCAGCAGGAACCCGATTGTCGTCGCAGGTAAGCCGCATTCCTTGGCCCTCTTCGGTAATGGTAAGCAAGTCATACACTCCCACCGACTGCATCACCATTCGCAGGTCGTGGTAGCCCCGCTGATCCCGGCCCAGAATTTCCAGTCCCAGATTCAGTTTTCCATAGGCTTTGACGGTAATCTGGTTCACGGCTGTCCCTCCTGACATTGCCGCACAAAGCGCTGGATACGCTTTAAGGCTTCTTTTAGGTAGTTGATGGAGTAAGAATAGGAAATCCGCACATGGCCCTCTCCGCTTTTTCCAAAGGCGTCTCCCGGCACCACCGCCACCCGCTCTTTTTGCAGCAGCGTTTCACAGAATTCCTCGCTGGTCATACCGGTGGAAGTAATGGAAGGAAACACATAAAAGGCCCCTTCCGGCTCAAAGCAGTCTAAGCCCATTTTGTTTAAGGCATCCACCAAAAACCGGCGGCGCAGGTTGTACTCCTCCCGCATTTCCGCCACGCTGGAACGGCAGTGTCTCAGCGCTTCCACCGCCGCATACTGGCTCATGGTGGGGGCGCTCATAATGGCGTACTGGTGGATTTTCACCATCAGCTGCAAAATAGGAGCAGGTCCGGCAGCAAATCCCAGCCGCCAACCAGTCATGGCAAAGGACTTGGAAAAGCCGTTGATAACCACTGTCCGCTGGTCCATCCCCGGCAGAGAGGCGATGGACACGTGTTTGCCGGAATAGGTCAGCTCGGAATAAATTTCATCGCTGAGCACCAGCAGGTCATGGCGCTGAATCACCGGAGCAATGGCTTCCAAGTGTTCCCGCTTCATCACTGCGCCGGTAGGGTTGTTGGGATAGGGCAGCACCAGCAGCTTGGTGCGGGGCGTAATCTTTTCCTCCAATTCTTCCGGAGTAAGCCGAAACTGGTTTTCCACCTTGGTTTCAATGGACACCGGGGTGCCTCCGGCCAGCTGGACAATGGGGTCATAGCAGACGAAACTGGGTTCCGGAATCAGCACCTCGTCCCCCGGCTTCACCAGTGCACGGACGCAGAGGTCGATGGCTTCACTGCCCCCTACCGACACTAAAATCTGGTTTTTGGGGCAGTATTCCACCCCCACTGAATCCTTTAAGTAGCGGGCAATTTCTTCTCTCAGTTCAGCCAAACCGGCATTGGCAGTGTACCAGGTTTTGCCCTTTTCCAAGGTGCGGATGGCTTCCTGACGAATGGCCCAGGGGGTTTTAAAATCCGGCTCCCCCACCCCCAAGCTGATGACGTGATCCATCTCCGCCGCAATGTCGAAAAACCGCCGGATGCCGCTGGGCTTTAACCCGTTTGCCACCGGGGAAAGATACTTCTGATAATCCATCAAAACCCCTCACTTCGCTGGTCCGGCTCTTCCCGGTTCATAAGAAGGCCCCGCTCCTTGTAACGGCTGAGCAGAAAATGGGTTTTAGTGGAGAGCACCGAATCCAAGGTGCTGAGCCGGGTAGCCACAAACATGGCAATATCCTTAAAGTTGTGTCCCTTGACAATCACCGCCAGGTCATACCCGCCGCTCATAAGGTACACCGAATCCACTTCGTCGAAATCCGCCACAATCTGAGCAATGGCGTCAAAGCCCATGTCTTTTTTGGGAGTGACCCGCAGATCAATGATAGCAGTGACCAGATCCTGGTCCACCTTTTCCTCGTCGATGATGGCTTGGTAGCCCCGGATGATTCCGGCCTGCTCGTAGTCCTCCATTTGCTGCTCCACCGCTTGGGGAGTAGTGTCCAGCATAGCCGCCAATTCCTCGGTGGTAAGACGGGCGTTTTGCTGCAGCAGGGAAAGCAATTTGTCTTTCATTCCCATCGTCCTTTCTGCCGTTGTATTGGGCTTATTATAACATTTTAGGGGATGTTTTTCAATCAGCGGTACTCTCAGCCGCCCAAAACAAAAGCGCCCTCCCGGCCAAAACCGAAACGGCGCAAATTGATTTGTATTAGAGATAAGCTAAAAAGTAGGAGGAGGCGCAGGTGCAGATAAAGACCACCCCAAGCACCGTGCTCACAATGCCCAGCACCAAACCGGCAATGGCAAGACCTCTGCCCCGCTGGTTATGCTTGGCGGAGGAAGAAAGGCCCAATGCCGAGAGGACTACCGCCACAATGCCTGTGATTCCCATCACATAGAAAAAGATGGACACAATCCCCACCACCAAACCAGCAACGCAAAGCCCGTTCATCCGCCGGGAATCCGGAACGTACTGCATGGAATACTGGTACTGGTAAGCGGTTTGCTGCCCCATAGGCTCCCCGTTAAACACCGGCGGCTGCTGAGCAGCGGGATCGGGCTGTGCCGGATTGACCTGAGGTTGCGGCTGCTGAGCAGCAGGATCAGGCTGTGCCGGATTGGCTTGGAATTGCGGCTGTGCAGGCGACGGTTCAGAGGCAGGCGCAGCTGACTGGGCGGCTGGCTGAGTGGACTGGCCGCAATCCGGGCAAAACAGGGCGTCGTCCGGAATTTGGTGGCCGCAGTTTGGACAGAACATAACAAATTCCCCTTTCTCAATGCAAAAACCTTTCTGTTTTCTAGTGTGCCATGAAGAAACGATTTTGTCAAGGGAAGCCACGGAATATCTTTGAAAAACAAAGTCAAAACAGCCTTGTTTTTCTGGCTATTTCACACTATTTCTGTTATAATTTGAATAGAGAATTCTTGCTTCCAAAGAAAGGAAAAAATGAAAAAATTTAAAATTCCCGCCGTTCCCCCCACCACCAGCAAAAGCATCCGTTTCCCCAACGACGTGATTGAGCAGGTAGAAGCCCAGATCCAAGGCAAAGACTGCACCTTTACCGCCTTTGTGGTAGAAGCAGTGCGGTGGGCGCTGGAGAATTTAGAAGAGCAACAAAAACAAATGGTGTTTTCCTCCTCCAAAGAAGAATAAACCATGGCTTCCCTGCCATACTAACCCAAGACAGCGTTCTGTCATGTTACAAGGAGGTTTTTATGGTATGAAAAAAATGATCCTTGCCCTGTCTTTGTGTCTCTGTCTGTTGGCCGGAACAGGATGCTCCGCCGGCGGTGACGCCGCAGAGGACATTGGCGACGGGGCCAGCCGTTTACTGGAAGATGGCGGCGATATGGTCAGCGATTTAGGTGACACCGCCAGCAACCTGTTGGAAGACGGCGGAAATGCCGTCAGTGAACTCGGCGACTCAGTAAGCGACACCATCAGCGATACCGACAGCAGCTTAAACACCCCCGCCAACACCACCGCCCAGGTCCCCCTGGGCGACCTGTCGGGGTATTCCACCGTGGCCCAGGGCTGGGGTCAGGGAAAGAATGTGGACGCCGAAAACCGTCCGGATGCCTGTCTGCAATACCAACAGAAATACGGAAAACTAGGGGGCGTCTTTCTGGGGGCGGACCAGCCGGTGATGACCCTCACCTTTGACGAGGGGTATGAAAACGGTTACACGGCGCAGATCCTGGATACCTTAAAGGAAAAGCAGGTCAGCGCCGTGTTTTTCTGTACTTTGGATTATATTGAAGGCAACCCAGAATTAGTCCAGCGGATGATTGACGAAGGCCATGTGGTGGCCAACCACTCCGCCAGCCATGCCTCCACCCCTACCCTCTCCGCGGCAGAAGTAGCCCAGGAAATTCTGGAGGTGCACCAGGCGGTTCAAGAAGATTTCGGCTACACCATGACGTTGTTCCGCAATCCGGAAGGCAGCTTCTGTGAGCGGGATCTGGCCATTGCTCAGCAGCTGGGGTATCAAAGCGTATTTTGGAGCTTTGCCTACGTAGACTGGGTGGTGGATGACCAGCCCGATCCCGACGAAAGCCTGACCCGTTTGGTGGACGCCATCCATCCCGGGGCCATCTATCTGCTTCATCCGGTAAGCTCCACCAACGCTGCCATTTTAGGGGATTTCATCGAACAAGCCCGTCAGAAGGGATATGAATTCACCAGCGAAATCACGCCCCTACAAACCTGACTCTTTGCCCCAATCTGAAAAAACTGCCCTCTGTACCACACATACAGAGGGCTTTTGCGTCAGCCGGAGAGATATTTTTTCAGTTTCTTTTTCCGCACGCCAAACACGGCCCAAGCGATGGAAAAAGCCATCATCAGCACCCCGAATCCACAGACTCCCAAGATGCTGGTTACAGTCAGGGTTTGACCGAAATACTTATACACCGTACTGTATTGCAGCCAGCACAGGTACACCGGCACCACCACCAGATAGGCCACCGCCAAATCCAAAGCGGTTTGCATCAGGTTTTCATAAAGAATAATCAGGCTTACCTGCCAGCGGGAATATCCCAGGCTGTAGAGGATGCTCATCTGCTTGTTTTTCCGCTTGATGTGGCCTTTGGTCAAAAAGGTAATGATAATGCCGAAAATTACCACCAGGATGGCCATAATGGAGAAGAACAGCCCCTGCTGATACCGGTACAGCGCCGCCATCTCCCCGTGCTTGGCATCGTATTGGGAGAGCTGTTTAAAGTGGGGGAGCATTTCATCCAGCTGAGCGGACACCTGGGGGATTTCTTCCGGGCTTTGGGCAATCACCAGCATCTGTTTGTAACCGGTGCCGTAGGCCGCCACATAGTGCTCATAGTCTTGATAAATCCCTTGGCAAACTGCCTGGCTTTGAGGATTCATGGCGTCATAATTCATTTCCTTCATCTGCTGATACCATTCTTCGGTGGGGGTA
>DVGY01000076.1 GCA_018712465.1 Candidatus Egerieicola pullicola
GTTTTTGGCTGGTTTGCCCAGCCGCTGCCGGGTCATCTCGTAGAGCAGCACCCCCGCCGCCACCGAGGCGTTGAGGGAGTTTACCTGCCCCAGCATAGGCAGTCCCACCAGTACATCCGCTTCTTCCAACAGCAGCCGGTTGACTCCTTTTCCTTCATTTCCTACAATTAAGCAAGCGCCTCCGGTGTAGTCCACCTGGCACCAGTCGGTTCCTCCCATTTGGGCACAGTAAAAGAAAATTCCCTGTTTCTTCAAGCTGCGGACGGTCTGGGCCAGGTTGCTCACCCGGCACACCGGCACCACAGCCGCCGCTCCGGCGCTGGTTTTATACACCGTCTGGGTTAAGCCCACACTGCGGCGTTTGGGCAGAATCACCCCGTCCACGCCGCAGGCTTCCGCTGTGCGGAGGATCGCCCCAAGGTTGTGGGGGTCCTGAATCTCATCGCAAAGCACCAAAAACGGAGAATGCCCCTTTTCTTGGACCCGGCGCAGAATCTCCTCTAAAGTGGTGTATTCCACGGCAGGCAACACTGCCGCCACGCCCTGGTGGTTCACGCCGCCGGAAAGCTGGTCCAGCTTTTCCCCGCTGACCTGCTTTACCGCCACACCCCGCTCTTTGGCTTTGGCTAAAATTGCTTTTAAGCTTCCCTCTGCCGGACCCTGGCGGACATAAATGGCATCAATCTCTTTACCGCTTTTCAGCAGCTCCATCACGGCGTTTCGGCCGGCCGCTACATCCTCCCGGAGCGTTTCTTGCTGCTTCATGGTTACTCTCCCATTCAATTTGGATTATATTCTTTTTTATTGTATCACACCCCCCAGCAAAAAACTATCCCTTTTTCCAATTTTCCCGAAAATTTCCTTTTCACCCCAGCCACCACAGCAGCGCCCAGGTGATCCCGCTTCCCACCGCCGCCCAAGCAAAGGCGTATCCTGCCAGCTTAAGCCTACGGATCCATCTATTTTTCCGATCCAGCCGCACTCCTGCCCGGCGCAAATAATCCCTGGCCCGAAGCTGTACCTGCCGGTCCAACTCCCCCTTAGGACTGAGGAAAAAGATCGCCCGCTCAAAGCAGGGGTCTTCCGGCTGTAAAATTTCAATAGCCTTTCGGTGTACACCCTTTACCATAACCATACCGCCTTTCCGCGTGATTGATTTTGTCCCTTTCAGTATGGCAGTTTTTCCCAATTCTATACCAAAGGTAATTGGGGTTTCCTTTCTAGACTGTTGAAAACTCTGTTGAAAGGGTTGAAAACTAAGGGGATGAAATTGTTAATAACTCTGTTGAAAAGGTTGAAAACCCTGACAGCTACGGCGATTTGCCCAATGTAAACAACCGTTAACCGGCTTTGACAGTTTGTTGAAAAGACAAAAGTTACAAACAGTAATATCCTTCTGACAAAAAGGGAAGCTGGGAAATCGTGTTTTTCCGCTTTTGGCGACTGTGAGGGGAGACAAACCCCGAAAAATATGATAGAATAGATAGGTCAGCAAGCTGACCTATCCGATTCCCCCTTTGACCGGCCAAATGTCCGGCCGGTCATTTCGCCTTCGGCGAAAACCAGGGGAAATCTTGGGTGGTGCATAAATTTGTTTTAAGCAGTAAACTGACGTTTCCAAGTCCACCCTTTGTGCTTCACGCAGAAGCGCAATTTCGCCTTCGGCGAAAACCGGGTGAACTTACCCCTATTTTCCACAGCGCCGGTCATTTCGCTGAAATGCAGGAAAAATCAACAAGGTAACACCAATCTGTGTGCAACGCCAAAGCTGGCCTCAAGGAGGAATTTTGATGCAGGAAAGTATCTTTACCATCCCGGTCACCGAATTATTAGAGGAAAAAAACGGCTGTCCCATCTGTGCCATGGTACACGTGCTGGAACAGCGCAGTGTGGAATACATTATGGGAGCAGCCATGATGGAGCCGGACGTGCGGATTGAAACCAACCGGCTGGGCTTCTGCGCCCATCACTTTGCCCAGATGCGCACCCAGAAAAACCGGTTAAGCCTGGCCTTGATCCTGCAAAGTCACCTCCAGGAGCTGCAAAAAAATCCCATGGGCAATGCCGGTTCCGGCAAGGTGAAACGAGGTCAGCTTCCACCGAAAGAAGAGAGCTGTTTTGTCTGCGACCGGATCCAATGGGCCCAGGTGCGTTTTTTCCACACCCTTCTGCAACAATACGCCGCCCAAGAGGATCTGCGCAAGCTTTGGAAAGAACAACCCTTCCTCTGCCTGCCCCACTACCGGCAGCTTACCGTTTATGCTAAACAAAACATGGACAAGCGCTGGCAAAAAGACTTCCAGCAATCCTTAAACGACCTCTGCCTGAAGCAGCTGGACCAACTGGAAGCGGATGTTTCCCATTACTGCAAGATGTTCGACTACCGCAGCAAAGGGGGAGACTGGGGCAATTCCCGGGATTCCATTGAGCGAAGCATCGCCTTTCTCACCTCCGAAGAAATGCCGGAGCATCCCTGACATAACCGGCGCGGTTTACGCATAGGTTACAGTAAATCGCGTTAGGAGGGGACAAGGGTGGAAAAGAAAGGCTCCATCACCGGACTTTTATTGCTGCAAGGGGCGCTGGCACTGTTTTTGGTGCTGGTGGTGTTGGTGCTGTTTTGGCTCTACCCCAATCAAACCACCCAAGCCGGGGACTGGCTCTCCAGCAAAATGGAGGAGGAAAACCTCTGGGCCATGCCCCAAGCCGAAGCCGCCCCCACCCTCACTGCTCCCCTAAATGAACTGGTGGTGACCTCCGCCTTTGGACAGCGGGAAGGGGAAGAGCATCAAGGCATCGATCTGGATGCCCAAGAAGGAGAACCGGTGTACGCCGCTTTGGACGGCACCGTCACCACCGCCGCTTCCAGCGACAGCTACGGCAACTGGATTGAACTTACCCACGCTGACGGTCTCTCCACTCGGTACGCCCATTGTTTTGTGCTGGCGGTAAAGGAAGGGGACACCGTTTCCGCTGGGGATTTGATTGCATTGGCAGGAGACACTGGAGATGCCGACGGCGTCCATCTTCACTTTGAATTATTGGAAGATGGTCAGCCGGTGGATCCTTCCACCGCACTGGGGGTATCATGAAATTCCAACTAGGCCAGACCCGTGTCATCATCCGGTTTGGCTTTGTGGCAGTCTTGACCCTCTCCGCTCTGCTGGATCCTTCTGGCTGGGGAGTGCTGGGGTTACTAGCTGCCTTGCTCCATGAACTGGGGCACCTGTTCTGCTGCTTGATCTTAAAGCAGCCCCCCGAAGCCCTAGAGCTGACCTGTTTTGGTCCTGCCCTAATTTCCGGCACCCGCCTGCCTACTTTTCAACAGGAACTGTGGATTCTCCTTTCCGGCAGCGCAGTCAATCTGCTCTGCGCCGGTCTTTGTGTATGGGCCGGGCAATGGCTTTCGGGACTGACGGTATTTGGCGGATTTCATCTCATATTAGGATTGCTGAACCTTTTTCCTGCCCAGGGGTTGGATGGAGGAAAAGCGTTATGCCTGATATTAGAGCAGTTCTTAGGATTCCCCTGGGGACATCGAGTTTTTTGGATAATACAATTTGTATTTTTAATTCTATTTTCTACTGTTTGTCTATTATGGACAATGGAACAACGGCTGCATTGGACCGGATTGGTATTTTGCGGCTATCTGTGGCTGGCAGCACTGCTGCCCAGTCCAGGAAGGAATTCAAATTAGGAGGAACGACATGGATCAAAAAACGGCATTGGAACAGCTGATTTTAAGCGTACAGAAGCCGGGACGTTACGTAGGCGGGGAGCCGGGAAGCATTGTCAAAGACAAAAAGGATGTATTCCTGCGGTTCGCTTTCTGCTTTCCCGATACCTATGAAATCGGTATGAGCCACCTGGGGATGAAAATTCTCTATGGCCTGCTCAACGCCCAACCGGACATTTGGTGCGAGCGGGTGTTTGCCCCGTGGATCGACATGGAAGAAAAAATGCGCTCCCAAGGCATGAAGCTCTACGGCTTGGAGAGCTTTGATCCCTTGGATGAATTCGACATTATCGGCTTTACCCTGCAATACGAGCTGAGCTTTACCAATGTGCTGAATATGCTGGACCTGGGAGGCATTCCGGTGTACAGCAAAGATCGGCCGGGACTGAAAAATCTGGTGATTGCCGGAGGTCCCTGCTGCTGCAATCCGGAACCCATCGCCGACTTTGTGGACCTGTTCCAGTTAGGGGAAGGGGAAGAGATGCTCCCGGAGATCTGTCGCTGCTACCAGGACGCTAAGGCCAAGGGATTGAGCAAAGAGGAGTTTCTTCTCAACGCCTGCCAAATCGGCGGAGTGTATGTCCCCGCTTTCTATGACGTAGAATATTTTCCTGACGGCCGGGTAAAATCCATCACTCCCAACCGCCCCGGTGTTCCTGCCGTGGTGGAAAAGCGGATCATTCAGGACATGAGCAAAACCTATTACCCGGATAATTTCGTAGTGCCCTTTATCGATACCGTCCACGACCGGGCTATTTTGGAGCTGATGCGGGGCTGCATCCGAGGCTGCCGGTTCTGCCAGGCGGGATTCCTCTACCGCCCCTTGCGGGAAAAGAGCGCTGAAGTGCTCTGCCGCCAAGGAAAGGATCTCTGTGAGTCCACCGGCTACGAAGAAATTTCTTTATCCAGCCTCAGTTCCTCGGACTATTCCCAAATCGAGCCTTTATTGGACCAGCTCTACGACTACACCCAGGAAAACCACATCAACCTGGCTCTGCCCAGCCTGCGGATCGACAACTTCAGCGAAGAACTGCTGAACAAAATCAAGGCGGTGCGCCGCAGCGGGCTGACCTTTGCTCCCGAAGCGGGCACCCAGCGGTTAAGAGATGTGATTAACAAAAACATCACCGAAGAGGACATCTTCACTTCCTGCCGCCTGGCCTTTGAAGGTGGCTACAGCTCGGTCAAGCTCTACTTTATGCTGGGGCTGCCCACCGAGACCATGTACGATTGCGAACAGATCATCGACCTGGCGCAGCAGGTAGTGGGGCTGTATCACCGCTGTCCGGGCCGCAACAAAGACCGCGGGGTGAACGTCACTGTTTCCGTGTCTACCTTTGTGCCCAAACCCCAGACTCCTTTCCAGTGGTTTGGCCAGGACACCTTAGACCAGATTGTAGAAAAGCAGCTCCACATGAAGGACTGCATCACCTCCAAGAAAATTTCCTTT
>DVGY01000077.1 GCA_018712465.1 Candidatus Egerieicola pullicola
ACCTCCCCTTCAAAGGCAGCCAGCCCTAACCGCAGTGCCTGCTGGTACTGCTGCTGTTCCTCTCCTTGCGCAGAGTGAATTCGTTCCAGCATCTGACGCACAAACAACCCTTTCAGGGAATCCTCTTCCGCTACCAGAACCTTATCGGCATCCGGCATGGTCTGATCCTCCACCTGCACCCAGTGCAGAGTTTCCTCCAAACGGGTCTGCACCCGCTTGGCAAGATCCGGACTGCCGGACCATTCCCCGGTCAAAGCCAGCCGGTAAAAATGCCGGGGATAGTCCTTGCCATATTGCTGTTCTAACTGAAGCAGCACCCGATGGGTCACCTGATGGGGCTGATCCAAACCGGTCACCGGAATGGTGTGCCGCAGATACATTCTCCGGCAAAGGGGCACAAATTCCAACCGAGTGCCATATTCCGACACTTCCGAGATCAAAGCACCCAATTCTCCCGGTTCTCCAAAACCAAATCCTTCTGGCGCACCGCAGTAACAATAGGCAGTGGTACCGGCTTTGTGAAGCTCGCTGCGCTGGTGGATATGACCCAACGCCAGATAGTGCAGGCCGCTTTGGGCAATCTGCCACGGGGGAAGGGGGTCGTAATTGCTCTGACCTCGGTCACTGACCAAATCGCCATGCAGCACCCCAATGTGCAGCCGTCCGTCCGGCTCCAACCGCACCCCTTCTAACAGAGATTGCGTCTGATAGCTGCCGTGAAACGCTGCGCCCCATAAGGTGACAGGCAGATTTTCCAACTGCACCGGCTGGCCGGTGAGAATTTTCACCCGCTTCCCCCAATCGCAATTCAGATAGGGGGACCCGCTGCAAATAAAATCGTGGTTGCCCGGCGCAATGGCTACCGTCATGTTTTCCGGCAGCTTTGCCAGCCGGGAGCGCACAAATTCTACCAGTTCCCTTTCCGGTACCGGCTGATCGAATAAATCCCCGGCGATGAGAAACAGATCTGCTTTGCGCTGTTCGCCCAGCAAGATCAGGTCTTCAAAGGTCATCTGCAATTCTTCACTGCGCCCCTGGGGCAGTACCCGCCCCAAGTGCAGATCGGAACAATGCAATACCGTCACCGGTCGCATATCGTTTCCTCCGTTTCCATCCATAAAAAATGCCTGCTGCCCGCAGATGCACAGGCAGCAAGCCTTCTTTCCTCATCCTGGAACAATGTGCTTCTGTCTGTACAAAAACCCCGTTGTCCCTCAATTATTTGTTCCGAAACATCTTGAGAATGTCGCCGAAATCATCGTCTTCTGCGCCTTCTGCGCTATCCCGACGCTGCGGTTTTGCAGCTGCCTTTTCTCCCGTTTTTCCGGCAGCAGCTTCTTCCGGCTGTTCTTCTTCCACATCCTGATGATCAAATCCGGTAGCAATCACCGTAATCTTCATTTCATCGTTCATTTCCGGATCAAACACCAAGCCCCAGTATACCTCGGCATCGGGATGTGCCGCTTCGGTAATGGTGGTGCTGGCCAATTCTGCTTCCTCGAAGGTAATGTCCTCCGCCGCAGTAATGTTGACAATAACGCCTCTGGCCCCTGCAATAGTGGTTTCCAACAGGGGAGAAGAAACGGCATTGCGCGCCGCATCGATGGCCTTGTCCTTGCCGGTGCCGGAACCGATGCCCATATGCGCATAGCCGGCATCCTTCATCACAGCAGACACGTCCTCGAAGTCCAGGTTGACGAAACCGGTCTGTTCCACCAGGTCGGAAATGGACTGCACGCCTTGACGCAAAATGTCGTCCGCCGCTGCAAAGCACTCCTTCACCGTCTTGCAGCGATCGGTAATCAGCTTCAACCGTTCGTTGGGAATCACCACCAAGGAATCCACATGGTTGGCCAATTCCTGCAAACCGGCTTCCGCATTGTGCATCCGCCGCGCGCCTTCAAATTTAAAGGGCTTGGTCACTACAGCCACAGTAAGGATGCCCATATCTTTGGCCACTTCCGCCACAATGGGAGCTGCGCCGGTGCCGGTGCCGCCGCCCATACCGGCGGTAATGAAGATCATGTCGGTGCCTTTGAGCATGGACTCGATTTCATCCCGGTTTTCTTCTGCCGCTTCTGCCCCAACCTGAGGATGTCCGCCGGCGCCACGGCCCTTGGTCAGTTTTTCCCCAATCTGGATTTTATAGGTGGCTTTGGAAGCCCGCAGAACCTGCTTATCGGTGTTGATGGCGATAAACTCAATGTTTTTCATTCCGTTGTCGATCATCCGGTTGACGGCGTTTCCGCCACCGCCACCTACGCCGATGACCTTGATATTTACCACGTCTTTTTCTTCGGTGTCATAAGTAAAGCCCAATTTCTGTTCCTCCACTTCCGTGCCATTCTTCCAAAATCTATCTATGAGTGATACAGTTTTCCGATCTGGAAAAAACTGTTAAGTTGTGCTTTGAATGTGCTTTTACAGCATACCATTATACATCACATGGCGGAAAAAATCCAGCCTTTTTGTAAAAATTTTCGCAAAAGAAAGGTTGTCATTCACCTTGAGAAGCTGTTTGTGGTTGGCTGGCAGTATCTCCCGATGTCTCCGGCTCCGCCGGGGAAGAAGGTTGGGACGAAGTCTGTCCTTCTAAGGCGGATTGGGCGGAATTTTCCCCTTCCTGCCCAGAGGAAACGGCCCCGTCGGAAGACGTATTTTCCGAGGTGGTATCCTGCGGGGTTTGTCCTTGTTCCGGAGAAGGTTGCTCTTGGACCTGCTGAGCCGCCTGATCGGCGGTAATGGTGCCGCCCTGATTGCGGATCACCGCCAGTTGATTGAGCGACTCACTCTGTTCCGCCAACGGCATGGGACGGAAAGTAACCCGTCCTTCCATAGAGGCATCCAGCACTCCAGCTTCACTGCTGCCGATGCGGTTAAACAGCACCTCACTGACCAAACTGAATTTGTAATCCAGATCCAGCACATTGCCCAGATGGATGGTCACCCGGTCCTGGTAATTCAAGGAGACCTCTACCCCGTCAATGGCAGCCCCTCGAATGTCCCCGATACCGGCAGTTGCTGCGGCGTTTAAGGCATTAGCCAGAGAATTGAAGCTGTCCTGCTCCAAAAAGTCCCCTACGCCTAAGCCGGACACATCCGGCCCGGAAAGCAGAATCAGATCAGGGTAGTTGTCCAACCGCTGCACCATGTCGATGATTCGTCCGGCGCTGCTTAAAATGTAAATCTGATCTCCGTTGACGATGCCGTACTTGGCTTCCGCCTCCTGGCAGACAAACACCAAGGTATTGGGGAGATTCCGCCGGACCTGCACGCTGTCCAAAGTGGTGCAGCCTTCCACCGCCTGCTCTTCGATCTGATCCAAATTGATACGGAACAGGTTGTCCCCCATCTTCACACCGCCGTACTGAGCAAGCTGTTCCGCGGTATACCGCTGAGTGCCTTCCACTGTGATGGTTTCAATCTGGAAAAATACCGTGGTGGACAGAATCACTCCCGCCGCCACAATCACAATCACCGCCAAGATGTAATACAGGGCCCGGTTATGTTTTCGACGGCGTTTCCGACGCACTCGGTTGACTCGTTTCCGCCGTTCCTGGGCCTGCTGTTTCTTTTGCAGTTCCTGTTGTTTTTTTTGCTCCTTCGCCAACTGCTTGGAGCGCTTTTTGTTTTCTTTTTGCTTTTTCTTACTCTGCTCCCGCCGTGCTTGGGAAACCTGCTGCACCGAATCCACATGCACATGGGTTGGGTCTCGCCTTGGAGGCTGAGCAGGAGGCTCTACTCGAGTCCGCACCGGTCTTGGCGCAGTGAGCTGAGAGCTGGAGCGGCGCACCGGCGGTGGTGCATCCTGGTCAAACAGCTCCCGCTTCCGCACCGGTCGGGGAGGGGGCGATGCCGGCGGACTGGCTGATTTGGGCGCCACCGGCTGCCTGCCTTTCTTTTTTGATTGAGGGCGTTTTGCCACTGGGCCTCCCCTCCTTTCTCATTCCTGTTCTGTCACCCGGCGCACCGAAGCGCCTAACCGGGTTAACGTATCTTCCAAATGTTCGTAGCCACGGTCAATATGGTGAATGCCGTGAATTGCAGTGGTGCCTTTGGCCATCAGCCCTGCGGTAACCAACGCCGCTCCTCCCCGCAGATCGGTGGCTTCCACCGGGGCGGCATAGAGCTGTTTCACACCGTGCACCAACGCAGCCCGGCCTTCCACCCGCACATCCGCTCCCATCCGAAGCAATTCCCCCACTGGACGGAACCGGTCGGAAAAGATGTTTTCCACCACTAAACTGGTGCCTCTAGCTGCGGTAAGAACCGCTAAAAATACCGATTGCGCGTCGGTGGGAAATCCGGGATAGGGCATGGTGCGAAGCTGCTTCACTCGCCGGGGACGTCCTTCCTGAGCCAGGAAAACCCGTCTCTCTTCCAACCGAAGTTTGGCTCCCATCTCTTCCAACACCGGATACACGCCTTGCAGCAAATGGGTGGGGAAATCCTGCAAGCAAATCTTCCCCCGGCTGGCGCAGGTCATGGCAAGCCAGGTAGCGGCAGCGATCCGATCCGGCATCACCTTCCAACGGGCAGGATGGAGTTTTTTGACCCCTTCCACCCGCAAAGTGGATTTGCCGGCGCCGGTGATCTTTCCCCCCATGGCGTTGAGAAAGCCTGCCAAGTCCACAATTTCCGGTTCCTGAGCGGCGTTGGTAAGCACCGTTTCCCCTTTTGCGGTACAGGCTGCCAACAGGATGTTTTCAGTAGCTCCCACGCTGGGGAAAGCCAACGTTACCCGGCTTCCGTGAAGCCCTTGAGGCGCAGTACAAACCAATCTTCCTTGGTTTTCCTGCACCACCACTCCCAGCCGGCGCAGTCCCTCTAAATGAAGGTCAATGGGTCGTGGCCCTAGATCACAGCCTCCCGGAAGGGAAAGTTCCGCCCGTCCTTGACGGCCCAGCATGGCCCCCAGAAACACAATGGAGGAGCGCATTTTGTGCATCAATTCCTCCGGAATTCGATGGCCGTTGGCACAACTGGTGTCCACCAGCAAGCAGTCCTCCTGCCGCCGGTATTTGGCCCCCAAAAACTGTAGAATATCCAACGCGCCCTGCACGTCGCTGAGCTGGGGCGCATTTTCCAACTCGCAGGGGCCGTTGGCCAACAAGGCCGCTGCCAGCAACGGCAGTACACTGTTTTTGGCTCCCTGCACCGGTAGACTTCCTATCAGGGGTTTACCACCCTCCACCAGAAAAAGTTCCATACCCGTTCCCCTTTCCGCATTGGTTGCTTTTCCAGCCTATGCAAAAGGGGAATTGGGGGTGAAAATGGTTACTCTCCCTGGACTAAGCGGTGAATCTCCCGATAACACCGCTGGGCGGAATCCAAGACCGCCAGCTTAGAGGCGTTGGCGGAGAGCTGCTGAATCTCTTCGGGATGGGTCACCAGATCCCGGACCATCCGAAGGAAATCCTCCCGGTCGTACTTGGCCTCCTCCACGATCTTTGCAGCACCGTGATGGACCAACACCATAGCGTTGTGATACTGATGGTTTTCTGCCACATAGGGGCTGGGCACCAAAATGCTGGCCTTCCCCGCCGCTTGAAGTTCGCTGAGGGTGATGGCGCCGCTGCGACAGATCACCAAATCGGCGGCTGCCAAACAAGCGTCCATGTCAGTGATGTATTCGGTGGCGCGAATCCAATCCATTTGAGACAGATCCACCTTCCGTTCCTGCAAAAACTGAGGGAAAAGATCCCGCCCCTGCTGGCCGTATCCGTGGATATGGCGGTACAACCCTTTTCGATTGTGATCCATCAGATCCGCCGCCATACGGTTGATGATTCTGGCTCCAAGGCTTCCCCCAAAGGACAGCACCACCAACCGGTCGTCGGTAATGCCCAACTCCTGCCGGGCTTCTTGACGGGTCTTGGTGATTACCGATTCCCGGATGGGATTGCCCACCACAGCAAAGTCGGCCTGGCACTCCATTCTCGGCTTGGCTTCCTCCACCGCCAGCAGCACCTTATCCACCTTTTTGGCCAACAACTTGTTGGTCACACCAGGGTAGGCGTTCTGCTCGTGGATCACCGTTTTGGCGCCGTACCGCACCCCGGCCAGCACAACAGCACCGGTCACATACCCCCCGGTGCCGATGACCACATCCGGACGGAAGTCCTTCATGATCTTGTTGGCTCTGGGGTTGGCCAAAGCCAGATGTCCCAGAGTTTGCAAATTATGAATGATGGATTTGGGCTTGAAATTCCGCCGAAATCCGCTGGAGGGAATGGTGACGTAATCAAACCCTGCTTGCGGCACCAGCTTTGCCTCCATACCGTTTGGAGTGCCTACAAAACGAATCACGGCGTCCGGCTCTTGCTGCCGGATCTCCTGTGCAATGGCGATGGCCGGATTGATGTGTCCGGCGGTGCCGCCTCCTACCAAAAGATACCGCATAACCCGATCTCCTTTCTTTCTTCCAAGCCGGCGCTCAGCGGTGCTGTTTCAACGTGGTAATGCCTGCACCTTCCGCAGCCAACTGTTGTTTTTTCTGCTTCTTTTCCCGATCCTGCCGTTCCTTGGCCACATGGGTGTGCCGGGAAATGTTCAGTATCACGCCCATCTCAAAGAGCTGCATCATCAGCGCCGTACCGCCATAGCTGAAGAAGGGCAGGCTGATGCCAGTATTGGGGAAGGCGTTGGTCACCACGGCAATGTTAAACAACGCCTGGATTCCAATTTGTATGGTGATCCCCACCACCAGCATGGAAGCAAACTTGTTGGGAGCCCGGTTGGCGATGACAAATCCCCGGTACACCAGCAGTACAAACAGCAGGATCACCAGGATGGCGCCAATCAACCCCAGTTCTTCGCAGACAATGGCAAAGATAAAGTCATTTTGAGGTTCCGGCAGATACATATATTTTTGCCGGGAATTGCCTAACCCCAATCCCATAATGCCGCCGCTGCCGATGGCTAAAAGAGACTGGCAGGTCTGCCACACTTCGCCGGTAATGTCGGTGTCATAACCGCTGCCCTCGCTGCGGCCGAAGGGGTCCAGCCAGTTTTGAATTCGACGCCACTGATAGCTTTCAAAAAAGCCGCCGCCGGAGGAATCCTCCTGGACCGTCTCTTCTTGAGTGGCACTGCTGGCATCGTCCCCCTCCTGGGTGGTGGAGGTAGTACTATCCGTCTGTACGGTGGTGACCGCTTGTCCGGCGGCTTCTTCCTCGCCGCCATCCATGGCAGATTTAATCAACATAAATCCGCCCAACAGAATGACCGCTGCCAGTAGAAGGGCAAGCATATGACGCAGCCGCACGCCGCCTACAAACATCATTATCGCCGCAATGGAGACAATGATAATCAAGCCGGACAAGTGAGGCTCCAAATAGATCAAGACCAAAACCGGCGCCAGCAAAATCACAAAAGGGATAATGCCGTACCGGAAGGTTTTGATCTTCGGGTAGTTTTTATAGATCAAAGCGGCAAAGGTAACGATCACTGCAAACTTTGCAAATTCCGAGGGCTGGAAGGTAAAGGACCCCACCCCTACCCAGCGGGACACCCCGGTTTCCGTGGAAACGCTGAGCCCCGGAATAAACACGCAGATCAAAAGTGCAATGCCAATGCCGTAGATGACAGGCCAGAATTTTTTAAAGAACCGATAATCAATCCGGCTGATAAACAGCATGCCGATAATGCCAAGTACCGCAAAAAGACCCTGACGCTTGATATAGTAAAAACTGTCTCCCTCGTAGTTTAAGGCATAGGCATAGCTGGCAGAAAACACCATAATCAGTCCAAAGGCCAAAAGCACCAGCACAATCAAAAGAAAGGCGGTATCCATGCTTCGATCCTTGGCCAGCGTGCTGGATCTGGTCCGTTTTTTTACGGTTTTTGGTTTTAATTTCGCCAAGGCTGCCCACCTCCCTTTCCATGAAATTGTTGCACCAAATTATTGTTCCATCATTGCCATCAGTTGTTCCCGCATGGCAGCGTTGTAGTCCTCCACCATTCCCTGCACGGCAAAGAAAGCGATCACGCAGAAGATCAAAGTGACAATGCTGAACACCGCCACAATCTTCACCTCGCTCCAACCGCACATCTCAAAGTGATGGTGGATGGGGCTCATCTTAAAGATCCGCTTGCCGTGGGTGAGCTTAAAGTACACCCGCTGGAGGATGACGCTGAAAGCCTCCACCCAGTAGATCACGCCCACCAAAATCAAGATCAGCGGGCAGCCCAACGAGCAGGCAAAGGCGCAGACACAGCCGCCTAAAAACATGCTGCCGGTGTCCCCCATAAAGACCTTGGCAGGATGGAAGTTCCACACCAAAAATCCGCAGAGAGCGCCGCCCACGCCGGCGGAATACAATCCCAAGCTGGCGTTGGACAGCATAGAGGAGAATACCATCATGGCGGCGCAGACCACCACGGTGACGCTGCCGGCCAATCCGTCGATGCCGTCGGTGAGGTTGACGGCATTGGTAAAGCCCACAATCACAAAGGCCATGAGAATCCAATAAAACCATCCCAGATCCACACTGCCGATAAAGGGGATCACCAGCTCGGTGGTCATGCCCCCGAACAAGCCCATGACCAGCAGATACAAAGCTGTGATGACAATCATGATAATCATCTTCTGCTTGGGAGTCAGGCCGGTGTTCTGTTTTTTGCGGATCGAAATAAAGTCATCGGCAAAGCCCATGGCGCCAAAAGCCAAGGACATCACCAATCCGGCAAACAGCCCCACCGTCTGCTGGGTGGATACCAAGCCCATGCTCAACAGCACAAAATAACCTAATACTACCACAACCACGGTGGCACCGATGAACATCAGCCCGCCCATGGTGGGGGTGCCTTGCTTGTTCTTGTGCCAGGTGGGACCGATCTCCTTGATGGTCTGACCATATTTCAGTTTATGCAGATAAGGGATCAAATATTTTCCGGTTACTGCACTGAGAAAGAATCCCAGCGCCGCGGCCACCACAAAAACGATGGATTCCATAGCAATTCTCCTTTTTTCGAATCAGAGTTCTCCCTTTTCCTCCGGGGTCACCGGGGTGCAGATGGCGTCGATGATTTCTTCAAAGTGCATTCCTCGACTGGCTTTAAACAGCACTACGTCCCCAGGTTTGCAGTTTTTGGCGATGGTCGCCGCCATCTTTTCTTTGCTGGTACACCAAATGATATTATCAAATCCTGCCCGATAGGCCCCTTCACAGATGTATTTGCTTTCCGGGCCGAAACAGAGCAAAATGTCAATCAAGGAATCCGCCACCATGGCTCCCACCTTGCAGTGGAGTTCATAGGAGTGATCCCCCAATTCCAGCATATCTCCCAATGCGGCAATCCGTTTTCCGCTGCATTCCATGGCGCTGAGCGCAGCAATGGAACTCTCCATGGAATCGGGACTGGCGTTGTAGCAGTCCGCAATGATGGTGTAGCCGTCGGGATGCCGGATCATCTTTTGCCGCATACCGGTATTCTGGTAATGGGACATGGCCTCTACCATCACTTCCGGCTCCAACCCCCGCAAGCGGCCTGCCAAAAAGGCTGCCATGGCATTGTAAACGTGGTGTTTTCCCACAGCCGGCACCATGGCCGGATATTCTTTTCCTTGGTAAACCAACACAAAGTTGGTCTGCTCCTGGGTCACCTGCACCTGTTTGGCGTAAAGCGCGCCGGAGGTGTCCCGGATGCCGTAATACAGCTTAGGATGGTGCAGATCGGTCTGCTTCAAGGTGGCCAGCAGGTCGTTGTCGGCGTTTAAAATCACCGGTCCGTCTTTGGCCAGCCCTTCCAAAATTTCCAGCTTTGCCGCCAGGATATTTTCCCGGCTGCCCAGATTTTCAATGTGGCTGGTGCCGATATTGGTGATGATGGCGGCATCGGGTTTCGCCAGGTTGGTGAGGTAGGAAATCTCCCCTTTGTGGTTCATCCCCATCTCTACCACCGCCGCCGTTTCTCCTTCTTCCAGGGAAAGCAGGGTCCGGGGCAGACCAATGTCGTTGTTTAGGTTGCCTTGGGTTTTCCCGGTGGTTTCCCCTGCGGAAAGTACCGTCCATACCATTTCTTTGGTGGAGGTTTTGCCCACACTGCCGGTCACCCCTACCACAAAGGGGTTCAGCCACTGGCGGTACCAACTGCCCAGATTTCCCAAAGCTAACCGGGTGTCTTCCACCAAAATGTAGGGATTCTGGGTGTCCAGTTCCTTGTGACTCACCACGCAAACCGCTCCCTTTTGGTAGCAGTCCTCAATAAAGTCGTGGCCGTCAAACCGTTCTCCCACAATGGCGATGTAAAGGCTGCCCGGCTCCACTTGACGGGAATCAATGGTCACCTGGGTAATCCAGCCGGATGCTGCATTTTTTAGTATTCCGCCGCAGCCTTCTGCGGCCTGGGTTAAGGTGAACGCCTTCATGCTTTTTCTCCTTCCCCTTGATGTTCTTCCAGCAACTGCTCCACCACTTCTTTTTCATCGAAATGGATGGTCTTGTCTTTTAAAATCTGATAGGTCTCGTGGCCTTTGCCCAACAGCACAATAATATCCCCTTCCTGGGCGTGGGTCAAAGCATAGTCAATGGCGCTCCGCCGGTCGGTGATCCGAATGTAGTTGGCGTTGGGAGAAAGCCCTGCCAGCACGTCGTCGATGATGGCGTCGGGATCTTCGCTGCGGGGATTATCGGAGGTCACCACCAAGAAATCAGCGTACTGTTCTGCCGCTGCCGCCATTTTGGGACGCTTGGTTTTATCCCGGTCCCCACCGCAGCCGAACACCGCCACCACCCGGCCTTTAGCATAGCTTTGGATGGAGGAGAGGATGTTCACAATGCCGTCGGGGGTATGGGCGTAGTCCCGCATCACCGTCATGTTGGAATCGGAGTACAGCACCTCACTGCGGCCGCAGATTCCCTTGACTGCTTCCACCGCTTCCAGTACCCGGTTTAAAGGCACTTCCAGCGCCAGCGCCATACCCATGGCGGTCAAAGCGTTTTCCACCGAATAGGAACCGGGGATGGCAAAGTGTACCGGATAAGCGCCGCCCTGATAGTGAAGGGTAAAATGCACCGAATCGGGACGGTTTTCAATCTGATCCGCAAAGAGATCCGCCTTGGGATCGCTCACGGAAAAGGTGGTGAGCCCTTCCGGGAACATCTCTGCCACCCGCTTGCCGTAAGGATCGTGGACATTCACCACCCGCTTTTCGGCATATCCAAACAGCATGGTTTTGGCCTGGAAATAAGCCTCCATGGTTTTGTGATAGTCCAAATGATCCTGGGTCAGGTTGGTGAAGGCAGCGGCGGCAAATTCACAGCCGTACAGCCGCTGCTGCACCAGCGCATGGCTGCTCACCTCCGTTACTGCAAAATCGCAGCCGGCATCCACCATATCCCGCAGGGTTTTCTGGAACAGCCAGGAATCCGGGGTGGTGTTGGGATTGGGAAAGGTTTTGCCGTCATATTCAATTTGGATGGTACCGATCAGCCCGGCTTTATGCCCGGCGTGCTCCAGCACATCCCGCAGAATGGTGGTGGAACTGGTCTTGCCATTGGTGCCGGTGATCCCTGCCAGTTTCAGCTGCCGGGCAGGATGCCCAAACCAGGCGGCACAGAGCAAGGAATACGCCTTAGCGGTATCCGGGACAATCACCTGTTTTTCCAGCCCCAAATCGTGATCCACCACAATGGCCGCTGCTCCCTTTTCCAGAGCAGAAGCGCAGTAGTTGTGGCCGTCGGCTACGGTACCCCGCACAGCGGTGTAGAGAAATCCCGGTTCCACCTTCCGGGAGTCATTGGTAACGCCGGTGATTTCCTCCTCGCCAAACACAAAGGAGGGGGAAAGTTCTAAAAGCAGTTGGCTTAATTTCATGACCATTCTCCTTTTCTCCAAGATTCCGGGGCATTAACCGTCCCGGGTAATGGTGCTGAAGTTGATGTTGACCACACTTCCGGCGGGAAGCTGAGTGCCTTCGGGATAGTTTTGTGAAGTAACCACCGCTGTAGACTGGGGCGTACCTCCTACCCCTTCGTTGTAGCTCACATTCAGTCCTGCCGCTGTCAGGGCATAGTTGGCGTCGCTGGGCCGCATTCCCACCACATTGGGTACCGTACAGGTAGTGGCAACGGTATCGTCGGTGTAGAGCAGGATGGTGCTGCCCTCCGCCATGGCGGTTCCGTTGCGGGGCATCTGATCCAGAACGGTATCGCCGCTGCCGATGACCCGCACTTCAAAGTCGCTGGCTGCGGCATCGGCGGTGGCCGTTTCGATGTCCTTGCCGGTAAGGCTGGGGGCGGTCTTTTCCATGGCGGCAATCTGTTCTGCAGTGAATTCCTTGGAGTAACCCAAATAGGAGAGGGTATCCCCCATAATGGACTGCAGCGCCGGTCCTGCCACGGCAGAGCCATAGTAGCTGCCCAAGGTCAAGTCCGGATCGTCCACCACTACCATAGCCACAATCTCCGGATCGTCTGCCGGAGCGAAAGCGGCGAAAGAACCAACATAGTGGCCGTCCTGGTTATTTTTCTGAGAGGTGCCGGACTTACCGCCGATGCGGTAGCCTTCGATATAAGCGGTGCTGCCGCCGTTGGCGCTGACCATGGCTTCCAGGCATTCCCGCAGTTCTGCGCTGACCTCTTCGCTGATCACCTGGCGCTTTAAGGTGGCGTCGTAGCTCTGCACCACATTGCCGTTCTGATCCAACACCTCTTTCACCACGTGAGGCTGATAGAGGTAGCCGCCGTTGACCGCTGCGGAAATAGCGGTGGCCATCTGAATGGGAGTGACCATGGTGGTCTGGCCGAAGGAGCTGGAAGCCAGTTCCACCGGACCCATATCCGCTTCCGGGATATACAGGTTGCTGGAACCGCCTTCTTCACCGGGCAGGTCGATGCCGGTCTTTTCGGTGAAGCCGTACAGCTCGTAGTATTCCGAAAATTTGTGCACCCCCAGCGCCTGGCCAATCTGGATAAAGGCCGGGTTGCAGGAATTGACATACGCATCCAGCAAGGTCTGAACGCCGTGGCCGGCGGCCAGGTGGCAGCGGAACGTTCTGTCCGCTACCTGCATACTGCCCGAGCAGGAGAAGGTGGTGTTCATATCAATGACCCCTTCTTCCAAAGCGGAAGAACCGGTAAAGATTTTGAACACAGAACCGGGCTGGTAGGTCCAGCTGGTGCATTTATTGTTCCATTGCTGGTACAGCAAATCCGAATTGGTGTAGGTGGTGGTGCTCCCTTCGCTGACCGGCTGGTTCAGCTTGGCCTGCTGGGTGGAGGTGTACAACGTAAAGGGATCGTTGGGATTGTAATCCGGATAACTGGCCATCGCCAAGATCTCCCCGTTGTTCACGTTCATCACAATGGCGCAGGCGCCTCCGGAGGGATTGCGGTCCGCCACCGCCTGATCCAACGCTTTTTCTACGTAGTATTGGATCTGGCTGTCAATGGTGAGCACCAGGCTTTGGCCGTCCACTGGAGCATACTCCGATTCATAGGTGGTGGCGATGGCGTTGCCGTTGGCATCCGCTGCACTGACGATCTTGCCGGGAGTGCCGGTAAGGATATCGTCGTATTCCAACTCAATGCCGCCCAAGCCCTGGTTGTCGCTGCCCACATAGCCGATGACATGGCTGGCCAAATCGTTGTTGGGATAATAGCGCTTGGTGTCCTCAATCAAGGCAATGGCGGTAATGCCGTTTTCCTGGGCAAATTCCCGAATTTTATCCGCTTCGGGCTTTTCCACCTGTTTTTTTACCACTGCATAGCGGTTGGTCTGCTGACATTGCTTGAGCACCGTTTCATAATCCAGTTCCAACGTCTCCGCCAAGAACTGAGCCACCATTTCCTTGTCTTCCGCATCAATGGTCACCGGGCTGAGCTGGACTGTCCATACCGTATAGGACTCCGCCAGCACTTCGCCGTTGGTGTCGTAAATGGTGCCCCGGTCTGCGGGAATGGTGTCCTCACTGAGCTGCTGGGCGTTGGCGTACTCCCGATAAAAAGGATCCGACACCGTTTTGCCCAGATTGTACAACACCCAAACTAACACCAATGCCAATGCCACAGGCACAATCACATTCAATCGGCGCTTCATCCGCCGGTTCATGGCCTCTTTCATGGCCGCCTTCCTTTCCGTCCTTGAGACAGGGGATTCTTTTCATCCTATTCATTTCTCCCCAAAAAAATGGCTAGAGCCAACGACTGTCCCGTGAAGACAGGTTGGCTGACCCATAACCTATGTCCCCGCAGAAAAAGCGGGGTTATCCTGTAATTTTCGCCATCATACTTTCCAACAGATCCACCAACTTGTCCCACCAGGAATCATCCTCTTCCGGCCGGGTGACTTCATTGCTCCGGTCCACAACGATGTACTGGGTCTGACTCTGCTTGGGTTCACTGAGACCCAGCCGGGTTGTGGCTTGAGTTTCAATGTTGCTCAAACTGGTCATGGAGTTCAGCTGTAAATTCAGCCGGGTGGTTTCGCTGGAAAGCACCGAAAGCTCGGTGTTTTTCTCCCGCAGGGTGTTGTTGGCTTCTGCCAAGGTAATCTGGCCGCAGATCAAAACTACACAGAGCGCCACCACATAAAACATGGTGACCACCGCCATCAAGGCCTTGCTCCGCTTCTTTTTCGGCTTTTGCAGAGGGGAATCCACCCGCTCCAATTTAGCCCGCTTGCGCTGATAGGGCTGATGTGCCGGCTCAAAAGTCCGCAATGCTCTGGCCAGGTTATCTGAATGATTCATGGTTACCGCTCCTCTCCCGGAGATGTGTCTAACTTTTCCAATACCCTCAATTTGGCACTGTGACTGCGATGATTTTCCGCCAATTCCGCTTGGGTGGCGGTGATGGGTTTACGAGTGATTTTTTTGGCCCTTGGTTTTCTTCCGCAGACACACTGAGGAAATTCCGGGGGACAGATGCAGCCGGTACAATAATCGGTAAAAGTGGTTTTCACCAACCGGTCCTCCAAAGAGTGGAAGGTAATCACCGCCAGCCGTCCACCTGGCTTGAGCAGCGAAAAGGCGGCGTCCAATCCTTGGCTGAGCACCTCTAATTCCCGATTGACTTCGATGCGGATGGCTTGAAACACTTTTTTGCAGGGATTTTTGTTTCGCCGTGCCGCCGCCGGATAAGCGCTTTTAATCAGCTCCGCCAGCTCAAAGGTGGTCTCAATGGGCTTTTGCTGACGCTGGCGCACAATGGCGTCGGCAATCCGCCGGGAAAATTTTTCTTCGCCGTACTCCCAGAAGATCTTCGCCAAGCTGTCCCGGTCGTAGGTGTTCACCACATC
>DVGY01000078.1 GCA_018712465.1 Candidatus Egerieicola pullicola
GTGACGCATATCGGTGTTTTGAGTATCGTCTACTCCGGTGGGCACCGAAGCGTGAGGAATGTTGGGGATGCTCAGCAGCAATTCACGCTGTCTGGCTTCCAGCTGGGAAACCATCTTGGTGTTTTCCGCAATGGTATCGCTGAGCTTTTTGGTGGATTCCATAATTTCGGAAATATCTTTGCCTTCCTTTTTCAGCTGAGGAATCTGTTTGCTGATGGTCTTCTGCTGATTCCGCAGCTGGTCATTCTGGGTGGAAATTTCCCGGCGCTTGGCATCGATCTCCAGGATTTCGTCCACTGCGGCGTCCAAATTGCCGTTGCGGCGCTTTACTGCGTCCTTAACCAAATCGGGATTTTCTCGAATCAAACGAATGTCTAACATAGTAGTCTTCCTCTCTTTTGAATTATTCAAACAATCCGCTGATCTGTTCTACCAGCTGATGCAGTTCTTCTTTGCTGTAATAAGGAATGGAGATACTGCCTTCCTCTTCCTTCCCTTGAATACTGATTTTCCGACCAGTGGTTTCTGCCAATGCAGCTTGAGCTTCCACCAAATAGGTGTCCTGCTGTTTGGGGGGCTTTGCCGGTGCGTCTTTTTTCCGGCAGTATTTTTCCACCTGCCGCACCGTCCAATCCTTAGCTACCACCAACTTTGCCACCTGGGAAATCTCTTCCGGATCATCCAACGCCAGTAACGCCCGCGCATGGCCGGTGGAAAGTTTCCGTTGCCGGACCAATTCTGCCACATCTTCCGGCAGGTTCATCAACCGCAGCGCATTGGCAATCACCGGACGGGATTTTCCCACGCTGTGAGCTACCTGCTCTTGGGTAAAGCCGTAATCCTGGATCAACTGATGGTATCCAGCCGCTTCTTCCATGGGATTCAGGTCCTCCCGCTGTAGGTTTTCGATCAAGGCAAATTCCATGATCTGTTGCGCGGAAAGATCCCGCACCACGGCAGGAAGTTCCGTTAAACCTGCCATTCGGGCTGCCCGATACCGCCGTTCCCCTGCTACGATCAAATAACTGCCATCTTCCCGAGCAGTAACTACCAGGGGTTGGATGACTCCATGTTCCCGGATAGAATCTGCCAACTGTTCCAGCGCCTGCCGGTCAAATTCCTTTCTGGGCTGATCCGGATTGGGAGTAAATTCCGAAATGGGGATCATCTGCTCTCCTTGCTGCTCGGAAAATACGCTGTTATCTTCAAACAAAGCTTCCAAGCCTTTGCCCAATCCTCGTTTTGCCATGGCATTTCCTCCTTTCCGGGTTATCTTTTTTTATTGTTTTTAATTACTTCCTGGGTGAGATCCAGGTAAGCTTTGCTGCCTTTGCTGCCCTTATCGTAGTACAGCACCGGTTCTCCAAAAGAAGGGGCTTCGCTGAGCCGGACGTTTCTGGGAATCACCGTTTTATATACCTTTCCAGCAAAGTACTTCTTGACTTCCTCTACCACCTGCGTCGTGAGATTTAACCGGCCGTCAAACATGGTCAGCAGAACTCCCTCCACATCCAGGGCGTTGTTGTACTTCTTCTTCACCGTCCGCACCGTAGCCATCAGCTGACTCAATCCTTCCAGCGCGTAATATTCGCACTGAATGGGGATCAACACGGAATCCGCAGCGTTTAGAGCATTCAAAGTAATAAGGCCTAAAGAGGGCGGACAGTCGATGATGATAAAATCAAACTGATCCTTTACTCCGATAATACCCTTTTTCAGCCGGTTAATCCGGTCCGGCAACTCTACCAATTCCACCTCTGCTCCTGCCAAATCCATACTGGCTGGAATGACCCAAAGATTGTCGAATTTGGTTTTCTGCACCAGCTGGGAAGCTCTGGTGTTGCCGATCAGCATATTGTACACCGATTGCTGCATTTCCCTCTTGTTTACCCCCACGCCGCTGGTGGCGTTACCTTGGGGATCGGTGTCGATGAGGAGGGTTTTTTTCTTTTTGCGGCCCAGGGCTGCAGCCAAATTCACCGAAGTGGTGGTCTTCCCCACTCCGCCCTTCTGATTGGCCACCGCAATGATTTTTCCCATGGGTGTGCATTCCTCTTTTCTAAAATTGCCTGTTTTTCGGTTACCTGCTCCATTATAGCACACTTATTCTGAAAAAGGAATGTGTTTTCCCTAATTTTTCAAAAAGTAACTGTAGAAATGTTTCACGTGAAACAGCTGGATTTTGTACTTGGGCAAAAAATAACGCTCCGGTTGGATACCGAAGCGCATCTGTTCTGATTTATTTTGGAATGGTTACAATGTATTGAATACAATCCTCTTTTTCCACCTGTTGAGTTTTCGCATGAATGCCGGCTTGTTCCATGGCATCCACTGTCTTTTGAAAGCTGTTAAAGAACAGACGAATGTCCTTGATAATCACCTTAGGACGTTTATGTACTTTTTCTTTTTTCTGCCTCTTTTCCACTGCCTGTTCCAACTTTGCCACCGTCCATTGATGTTTTCCTGCCAAGGTTAGCAGAGCTTGCTGTGTCTCCTCCGGCAAGCCCAGCACCGCTCTGGCATGCCGTTCAGAGAGATGATATTGAAGAATCAGAGTCCGGCATTCCGGAGAGAGTTTCAACAAACGAAGTTTATTGGCGATGGTGGACTGTGCCATGTTTAATTTTTTCGCTGCTTGCTCTTGGGTAATGCCCCACTGCTCCAACAGAGCCTTTAACGCAGCGGCTTGTTCAAATACATTGAGGTCCTGTCGATGAAGGTTCTCCACCAAAGCCAACACGGCAGAGCGCTCTGAATCGGTGTCCATTACAATGGCTTGAATCACCGAAAGCCCCGCCAGTTTTGCCGCGCGAAGCCGCCGTTCTCCACTGATGAGCTGATATTCCCCGTTCACCCGTCGAACGGTAATGGGTTGGAGTAAACCGTTCTCCTGAATAGATACTGCCAGCTGTTCCAATTCATGTTCCGAAAAGCTGCGCCGGGGCTGGGCCGGATTGGGTTGAATCAAATCCACCGGCAGTTCCACCACCCGGTTTACTGTTTTGGTCAGCTTGTACTTCACCCCAAATCCCTCCTTTACCTTGGATTGTAACACGGACAAAAACAAAATGCCAGAAGATTCGTCGGTCATCCTTCGACCAAATCTTCCGGCAAATATGATTTCCCCAAATTTCCTGGTTTTACCCCAAGGGGGATTTTTTGATTTTTCCTGGATTTCTGGGGTATTGTTTTGGAGTTTGACGAACTTTTCTAATCCGAAACACGCTGCGGTGACTGCCTTCGGGCAAAGTATATTCCTGGATCTCCTCTAATTTTCCTCCAAGGAGAGCGATGGCTTTTTGGGCACGTTCCCCTTCTTCATGAGGATCGGCGCCCTTCATTGGAAGAAACCACCCTCCCGCTTTCACGAAAGGCAGACAGTACTCGCAAAGCAAAGGTAAATTTGCTACTGCCCGAGCTGTTGCTACCTGAAACTGTTCCCGTAAAGCAGGTGCCTGTCCTCCATCTTCGGCTCGATTGTGAATACAGCGAACATTGTCTAATTTCAATTCCTTGCAAACAGTTTCCAGAAAGTTCACCCGTTTCTGCAAGCTGTCCAAAAGCGTGATCTTCCAATTCGGTTTGAGTACAGCCAGCACCAAGCCAGGAAATCCAGCGCCGGTACCCACATCAATCAAGGAAAGGGATTCCGGCAAAGTCCCACTATAACGAAGGAATAAGGCACTGTCCAAAAAATGCTTTACTGCAACCTCGTCCGGCTGGGTAATGGCGGTGAGGTTCATCCGCTGGTTCCAATCCAGCAGCAGATCACCGTAGCGATCTAACTGCTCCGCCTGGGCTTGAGATAACGCTAGGCTTTCCGTTGCAAATAGCGAAACCAAGTCACTGGGATTCAGCATGGGATTTCCCCTCCTTTCCTTGTCCCTCCAACCAAATCAGCAGCACCGTTACATCAGCGGGTGTAACCCCGGAGATTCGTCCTGCCTGTCCAAGGTTATAGGGTTGGACCTTATTCAGCTTTTCCTGCGCTTCCAGGCGTAAGCCGGTGATCTGTTTATAATCGGTGCCTTCCGGCAGCCGTTTATTTTCCAGCTTCTTCATCTGCTTCACCTGATCCAACTGCTTTTGGATGTAACCGGCATACTTCAACTGAATCTCCGCCTGTTCCCATACATCCCGAGGGAGATCCGGCCGGTCGGTATCCACCGATGCCAAATCCTGATACCGGACCTGAGGACGGCGAATCAAATCCGCCAGCTTCACCCCAGTGGAAACGGTGGATGTTTCACGTGAAACAAGAATCTCATTGAGCTGCTGGGTAGGAGATAATGTGGTGTGCTCCAATCGCTGGACTTCTTGATGAATGGCGTCCCATTTCGCCAAAAATTTCTGATACCGTTCTTCACTGATTAAGCCGATACGATAGCCGATAGGCGTCAAACGCTGATCTGCATTGTCCTGACGAAGCAGCAACCGGTACTCACTGCGGCTGGTCATCATTCGATAGGGGTCCATCACCCCTTTGATGGTGATGTCGTCAATTAAGGTTCCAATGTAGCTTTCAGATCGGTCCATCACCAAAGGTTCTCGTCCCAGTACCTGCATAGCGGCGTTGATGCCGGCCACCAATCCTTGAGCAGCTGCCTCTTCGTAGCCGGAAGTGCCGTTAAACTGACCGGCACCGTACAATCCGGGTAAAGGTTTAAACTCCAACGTCGCCTTGAGCTGTTGCGCATCACAGCAATCGTATTCAATGGCATATGCGTTGCGCATAACCTCTACCTTCTCCAACCCGTGGATGGAATGGAGAAAAGCCAGCTGTACGTCTTCCGGCAAGGAAGAACTCATCCCCTGCAAATACATTTCCTGGGTGTCCAATCCCATAGGTTCAATGAAAAGCTGATGCCGCTTTTTATCGGAAAAACGCACCACCTTATCCTCAATGCTGGGACAGTATCGAGGACCAACTCCCTGAATTCGTTTGGCTTCTCCATAAAGGGGAGAACGATCCAGATTGTCCAAAATAATCTTATGGGTGGTTTCATTGGTATAAGCCACATAACAGGAAACCTTATTCTTCAGCCCACTGGGATCCGTGGTAAAGGAGAAGGGTACAATGGGATCGTCTCCCTTCTGTTCCTCTAACTGCGAAAAATCAATGCTGCGCCGGTGGACACGACTAGGAGTGCCGGTTTTAAACCGGCGAATGGTAATGCCGTAATCCGGGAGACGATCGGTGAGACCACAGCTGGGAAGCTGGTTATCGGGACCGGAAGCATAGTTTACTTCTCCAATATGGATTTTGGCATTCTGATAGGTACCGGAACAAATGATAGCAGCTTGCACCCGGTACAGCATTCCAAGCTTGGTCATCACGCCGGTAAGCCGTCCATTCTCTACCTGCAGGTCCACGATTTCACCCTGCTTCAAACAAAGGTTGGGCTGGTTTTCAATGACACGCTTCATGTAATGATGATACGCCCGGCGATCCGATTGCACCCGCAGACTATGTACCGCAGGTCCCTTCCCCAGATTTAACATCCGGCTCTGCAAAAAGGTGGCATCTGCTGCTTTGCCCATTTCTCCTCCCAAAGCGTCGATCTCCCGGACCAAGTGGCCTTTGGCGGTGCCGCCAATGGAAGGATTGCAGGGCATATTGGCCAAGCCGTCTAAGCTGAGGGTAAATAAAACTGTCTTGACTCCCAGCCGTGCTGCGGCCAAAGCCGCTTCAATTCCTGCATGGCCGGCGCCAATCACTGCTATTTGAAACTCTTCACAAATCTGATTCATGGCAACTTCCTTTACTTTCCCACACAAAAATTCCGAAACACTTCATCTACCACTGCATCGGATGCCTTTTCACCGGTCAGCTCCAACAAAGAGGAAACCCCGTCGGTAAGATCCACAGTAACAGCATCTAAGGTGTAACCCGCTTCATAAGCTGCCATGGCTTGGGCCACACAGTCCCTTGCCCGGGTCACACAGCTCCTTTGCCGTTCATTGGCCAGTACTGCGGCGCCTTCCTCCAACTGCACCAAATGAAGCACCTGTTGAATGGCTTGTTGGAGCAGTTCCAAACTCTTGGGATTTTCCACCGAAGTATGGACGATTTGCTGAAAGCTTCCTTCCAACGCCGCTTCATCCAACACCGAAGGAAGGTCTGTCTTATGCACCACTGCAATAGCAGGCACCGGCTGTTTGGAAACCTGATTCAAAATCCGATGGTCCTCTTCCGAAAAAGGACGGGAAGCATCAAACACCGCTAAAATCAAATCCGCCTGCTCCATCTTTTCCACAGCATAGTGAACACCAATCTGCTCCACAGCATCTGCGGTATCTCGGATTCCGGCCGTATCGGAAAGGAGAAGCTGAAGATCCCCCAACTGCACCTGTTCTTCAATAACGTCACGGGTCGTGCCGGCAATGTCAGTGACAATGCTCCGCTGATACCCAGAAAACAGGTTCATCAAGGTAGATTTTCCTACATTGGGCTTCCCCACAATCACGGTGCGAATGCCCTGAGTAAGCATACGGCCATTGTCATAATTTTCCAGTAATTTGCTGAATTTAGCATTTATTTCCTTCATGTTCGGCAGGAGAGAAGATTCCTCCAAAGCAGGAATATCCTCTTCCGGATAATCTGCCCAAGCAGAAAGATACGCACAAAGCTCCAACAGAGCATCTTTGCATTCCACCACTTGGCGGTACAATGCTCCTTCCATTTGAGCTCGAGCGGTGCGGAGGGATTGTTGATTTTGGGCCCCAATCACTTCCATCACCGACTCCGCCTGGGTCAGATCCATCTTACCGTTTAAAAAGGCCCGGCGGGTAAACTCGCCCGGTCCGGCGGCAACTGCACCGCATTCCAAACAGCGGCGCAACAACTGGCGGGTTACATAAACACCGCCATGGCAGGATAACTCCGCTACATCCTCCCCGGTATAGCTATGAGGGGCATGGTACACCAGCACTACCCCATTATCTAAAACTGAACCATCCTCATTGAGAAAATAACCGTAGCTTGCCGTATAACCCGGCTTAGAAATCAAATCTTCCCCTTTGGCAGAGCGAAAACAACGGGCAGCTACCTGCAATGCTTCCGGTCCGCTGAGACGAATCACACTGATTCCACCCACTCCCAGTGGCGTAGCGATGGCGGCAATGGTAGTCATAAAGCAACCTCCTTCTCTGAAAACTCCAACGAAAAAGGAGAGGCATCTGCCTCCCCCTCTCCAAACTGATTGCTTAGAATTCGATCTTGGAATACTTTCTGGCTTTCTTTTCTTCTTCGGTACGTTCCGCTTTCAGAATCTTTTCCATGGTACCTTCGGTGCTCACCCGTTCCAGCGGATGATCCCGACGGCTGCCACGGCGGTCGTAGCCATTTCTTCCTCCGCTGCGGCGGCGGTCATATCCACCAGCCGATTTGGGGCGGGGATTGGTGGGCAGAATAATTACCCGACGGTTGGGATCTTCTCCCTTGCTCTTGCTGGTGACTCCCTCCATTTCGGTTACCACCGAATGGACAATGCGCCGTTCATAGGGATTCATGGGTTCCAGCATCTGGCTGCGGCCGGTACGGGCTACTTTGATGCTGGTGCGCTTTGCCAGATCCTTCAATGCCTTCTGGCGTTTATCCCGGTATTGGCCGCAATCCAAAGTCACCCGGAAATATTTGCCGTCCAACCGGTTGCAGACCAAAGTGGTCAAATGCTGAAGAGCGTCCAACGTTTCGCCGTGATGGCCGATAAGGATTCCTAAATGTTCCCCATTCAGGGTGATGGTGGCAGATTCTTCTCCTTCTTCCACCGTCATGGTAACCCCTTCCACGCCCATCTTGTCCAGAATAGCTTGGAGATATTCCTGGGCAGCCTGGAGCTTTGCAGCGTTGTTGCTCTGGCCTTCTTCTTCAACTGTTTCTTTCTCAGTTTCTTCCACCGGGGCCGGTGTTTCCACATTTTGCACCGCTTCTTCCTGCTTTACCACAGGAGGAGCAGTGCGAACGGTTTCTGCTTCCCGCACTACGGTCACCTTCACAATGGCTTGCTGCTTGATCTTGCCAAACAGACTCTTTTTCGCAGGCTGGATTACCTGAGCGTCACATTGCTGGGAAGACACGCCCAATTCCCGGTATGCCTGTTCCAAAGCTTCCTGCTCGCTGTTGGCAGTGATGGTAATTTCCTTTGCCATAGTCAACGATTCCTCTCTTTCACTCAAAAAGCTTATTCGTCGTCCCCATATTTCTGGCGCATCCGTTCCCGAGCCGCTTTGATCTTATCGGCCTGAGTCAAGTCCTCCAGATGCTCGTTGTCATAAGGTCCATGGGGTTTCTTCACCGTGTACTTTTCCTTTAATTCCAGCGCTTCTTCCACCCGGCTCTTTTTGCCGCTGGCTTTGCGCTTGGCTTTTTTCGCTTCTGCCTGCGCTTTTACCTTTTCCGGAGGATACAGCTTTTTCACCAGCACCGACTGGCCGAAGCTACAGAAGTTGCTGATCATCCAGTACAAAGCCACGCCTACCGGCAACCAGAACGCAAATACGACAGAAAGCAGGGGCATCAGGTACATAGTAACCTTCATACAGCCCTGACCGGACTTTTGATCTCCGGTGGCAGCCATCTGAGTGGGATTCATCTTCATGCTGATGAAGGTCACCAGGAAGCTGGAAAGACCGGCAATAAAAGGAATGAGCACATACCAGTTCCAACCAAATTCCGGAATCCGTCCCAGGTTTAAGAAGCCCAGGAAGTTCATGTTAAATTCCTGAATGGACTGCACCGCTTCGGTTCCCCAGCCGCCAAAATAACCTACCAAGGTATCCGCCAAGCCGTGGGCATTGGTTTGGATTTCCTGAATAATGGAAATCTGAGGAGCGTTGGTCTGGAATTGAGACTGAATAAAGGTTCCCGCTTCATTGATGGCATTGCTGTCCAACCCCAAAATATGAACCAAGGGGTTATAGATCACGCCGATGATACCAAACAGCACCACCATGGTAATCAGCATGGGCAGGCAGCTGCTCATAGGATTGTAGTGTTCTTGATCGTACAACCGCTGCAGCTCGATGTTCAGCTTTTCCTTGTTGTTTTTGTACTTTTCCTGGATGGCCTTCTGCTTTTTCATCACATCGCCGCTGACTGCCATGTTTTTCTGCTGCTTGACCTGCAGCGGGAACATGCACAGACGAACCACAATGGTAAAGATGATAATACACCAGCCGAAATCCGGGATCAGCATATACATGTATTTCATCAGCCAGCCAAAGGGAGTTGCGATAAAATCAAACATAGAATCTCTCCTTTATCGAAGATGTGTGTTGCTTACCGTGAATCTTCGTCTTCCGGAAGATCCCGAGGAGTAGTGACATAGGGACGAAATTTGCGATAGAAAAAGGAAAACTTGTCCGGCGGATAATCAAAACCACCTAGGTGAAAGGGATTGCAGCGTAAAATCCGCCGCAGTGCCAAATAACTGCCTCGGAACACTCCAAACTTTTGCAGCACCTGCACTGCATAAGAAGAACAGGTAGGATAGAACCGGCAGCAAGGAGGCTTGAGGGGAGAGATAAATTTTTGATAGCCTCGAACCAGCCAGATAAAGAGCTGTTTCATTTTTTCTTTCCATTCTTGTTTTTCAAGAGCCACTGAATTTGCTTTTTCATCACCACAGCCAATTGAGTGGACTTCATCTCCAAAATAGGAGTCCGAGCCAAAAACACCAGGTCGTATCCCTTTAATTGAGGAAACTCTTCCCGGATGGAAACCCAAGCTGCACGGATAATTCGCCGTGCCCGGCTGCGGCAACAGGCATTTCCCACCTTTTTCCCGGTGGTGATTCCCACACGGGTTACACCGGTGCGGTTTTTCACCAGATAGGTTACCAGCGCCGGCCCGGAACGAAATTTGCCCTGAAAATAGGCTCTTTTAAATTCTTTATTCAATCGCAAAGAAATCAGATTTCTCATGTTTCACCCTTTTAAACGAAAAAGACCTCTCTTCCCAAGCAACACTGCCCGGAAAGGGTGGTCTTTATCCTCGGTTATGTTCTGGAAACAAAGAGCATTAGTAGGTCAGCCTCTTGCGGCCCTTGGCGCGCCGTCTGGCCAGAACCTTTCTTCCGTTCTTGGTAGCCATTCTTTTCCGAAATCCGTGTTCTTTCTTCCGATGAAGCTTTTTGGGCTGATAGGTTCTTTTCATGGATCGTGCTCCTCCTTCCCACGCATAGGCTCATTTGCCTTTTCGGTGATTTACCTAAAGAGTATACCGGAAACAGTAGGTAAAAGTCAACCCCTAATTTTCATTTTTTATCTACATATTGTATTTTGCGAAAAACCATTTACTGTTTGTAATGGATTTCTTGAAAAAAATGCCTTTTCTTCCAAAGAGTTTGCGCAGAAATCCGGACAAAAGCGTTGCGGAACCGGCGAAGTTGTGGTACAATTTATGTTGCGTAATCATCGGATTTTTTGAGGACACTGTATGGAACAGCTTTTTTCGCAAAACCCAAAACGGACAAAATCCGATTTTTCAACAGGATTTCAACGGTGTTTTCCACCAAATAATTGAGTTTTCAACCATAGGAGGTTTTTCAACATGGATTCATTTTCCGAGGTGTTCAATCTTGTTAAAGAACGCTGCAAGACAATGATGAGCGACACGGCCTACACCTGTTGGATCAAGCCCATTCAGCCCATTGAACTGAATGAGGATACCGTCTATCTTTACGTCCCCAACAGCTTTCAAAAAAGCCTCCTGGAACGGCAGTATGACGCAAAGTTAAAAGACTGCTTCAAGGAAGTATTGGGTTTTGATGTAAACATTGTCATTCAAACAGAAGGCGACACGCCTCAAAAACCAAAACAGCCGGCAGCTCCGGCGGCTTCCACCCCTGCAGCCGAGCCGGCAAAGCCAGAACAAAAAGCGGCTGAATCTGCTTCGGTGAAAAAAGAAGGAAACGAAGAAAATCTGCGCGGCGATTTCAACGACGGCAACTACGATTATACCTTTGAAACCTTTATCGTAGGGCCCTCCAATGATTTCACCTATGCTGCCTGCAAGGCTGTGGCCCAAAACACCGATAACTCCTATAATCCGCTGTTTATCCACGGCCCTTCCGGTTTGGGCAAAACCCATTTGCTCTGCGCCATTCGGCATGAAATTTTAAAGAATCATCCCAATACAAAAATCATCTACACCAACTGTGAAACCTTCACCAATGAGATGATTTCGTCCATCGGCAACAAAACCAAGATGGACCAATTCCACAACAAATACCGCACTGCCGATGTGCTGCTTATCGACGATATTCAATTCCTGGCCGGCAAGGAAAGCACGCAGGAAGAGTTTTTCCATACCTTTAATGAGCTCCATCAGGCAGGAAAACAGATTGTTTTGACTTCAGACCGTCCTCCCAAAGACATTGCCACCCTTTCTGCCCGTCTCCAAAGCCGGTTTGAAAGCGGTTTGATTACCGATGTTTCCCTTCCGAATTTTGAAACCAGATTGGCGATTATTAAAAGGAAGGCAGAGCTGCTAAACATCACCATTCCCAATGATGTAGCAGAGTACATTGCAAACAAACTGCGCAACAACATCCGGCAGTTAGAAGGGGTAGTCAAAAAGATCAAGGCATACAAACTCCTGACCGGATCCAATCCTTCCATTGGAGTGGCTCAAAATGCCATCAAGGAAATTTTAAACGACAACCAACCGGTACCGGTAACGGTAGAGCGGATTGTAGAAGAAGTGTCCAAAACCTATTCCGTCAGCCCGGATGATATCCGTTCTTACAAAAAAACCGCCAACATTTCCATTGCCCGACAAATTGCCATCTACGTGATTCGGGAAATCACCCAGATGAGCCAGGAAGCCATTGGGGCAGAATTTAATGGAAGAAACCACGCTACCATTGCTTATACGATTAAAAAGATGGAAGAGATTTTGGAAAAGGATCCCAAGACCAAAGCCGTGGTCAATGATATTATTAAAAATATCAGGAACAATGGATGAGAAATGCTTTGATGCAGCTTTTTAAAAAGAGTGAAAGGTGAAATTTCAAACGGCTATAGCAGAAACCTTGTCCCCTACCCCACCTATTGAAAAGGCAAATTCAGCTTTTAGTTTTCAACATTCCATTGTTAATAGAGTGGAAAAACCGTTGTCGTCACATCATTCAACAAGTTTTTGTCAACAACTTTCCCGAATTCTGTTTTTGACCTGTTGACAATCGAAGTTCTGCCGGCAGATTTTTTTCGACAAATATTTTACAAGTTGACAAACTTTTATCTACCCCACTCAACAGCAACAACTGGAGAAAATCCCATTGTTTTTATTTCACCAAAAAGTCAACGTCCCATTCAAATCGGACAAACTGGATTTTTCCTAGGAAATTCCTGGGGTTTTTGGAGTTTTCAACCGTTTTGACAACACCTATTACGACGACTATTATATTTCTTTATTTTTATTCTATTTATACATATTATAAAATACCGGACAAAATAGGAAAAAACTCCGGTAACAGAAAGGGAGTTATCAACTTGAAATTTTCCTGTCAAAAATCAGTTCTCAATGAAACCATTGCGAACGTCGGACTGGCAGTGGCCAGTCATTCCACTATCGCAGCATTAGAAGGAATTTTGATGGAATGCAGTGCCGACCAAGTGAAACTCACCGGTTATAGTTTGGATTTCGGCATTCTAAAATCCATTCCAGTTATGAATGCGCAACCAGGACGGATCGTTTTATCCGCTGGACTTTTGTCCAGCATTGTAGGTAAAATGCCAGATGGAGTCATCACATTAGAAAGCGATGACAAATGGATGGTAACCATCAGCTGTCAGGACGCTAGTTTTACTGTGTTGGGAATGGATCCGGCTGATTATCCGGAGATCCCTACCGTCAACGATCAGGATAGTATGGAACTTCCTGCCGATACCTTAAAAGATATTTTGGAACAAACTTTATTTGCCGTTTCCAAAAACGATAGTTATCCCATTTTAACCGGTGTGTTGTTTGAAGCCAATGACAATCAACTCAATGTTGTCAGCGTAGATAACATTCGTTTAGCGCTTCGGAAAGAAACCATTGCTTACAGCGGAAGTTGCAAATTTGTAGTACCAGGAAAATCTTTAAGTGAATTGCTGGTGTTGTTAAATAAGAACTTTGCCCAAGAAGAGGACAAAACCGTTTCCCTGCGGTTTACTCAGCGGCACATTATCTTTTCCATTGGGGGCTATCAGGTGATCTCCCGACTGTTGGAAGGAGATTTTCTGGATTACCAGCGCACAATTCCCACCACCTTTAAAACCCAGGTGACGGTGAAGGTGAAGGATTTTATGGATTCTATCAACCGTGCTTCCATCATCATCCACAACTCCAATGTGATTAGCCCGGTGAAATGCTCTTTTGAGCCGGACAAAATCGAGTTGACCTGCGAATCCAGTCTGGGCAAGGTAAAGGATAGCCTGCCAGCGGAAATGGAAGGAGATCCCTTGAAGGTGGGCTTTAACAACCGCTATATGCTGGATGCTTTGAAGGCCAGCAAATGCGATCAAGTACTGCTGAAGATGGGCAGTGATTTCAATCCCATTTTGATTACCCCCACTCAGGGAGACAGTTTCTTGTTCTTGGTTCTCCCCATTCTGCTTTCGTAAGGAGGAAATGGTTTGGAACGCCATACCTTTCAGATCCATACCCCTTTTATTAAACTGGATCAATTTTTAAAATTTACCGGCTTGGCGGAAACAGGGGGCCACGCCAAGGAAATCGTGGAGCAGGGCATTGTGCTGGTCAATGGCGAGCCCTGCACCATGCGAGGCAAAAAGCTGTATCCTGGGGACCAGGTGCAGGTGGACGACTATCTGCTTTTGGTGGAAGGACAGCAGCCGGGAAAGGATCGGTAAAGGGTGCAGGTCACAGGGCTGAAAGTCAGTCAATTTCGCAATATCCAAAATTTGGAGCTACATCCCTGCCCCGGGGTCAACGTGATTTACGGAGAGAACGGTCAGGGAAAAAGCAATTTGCTGGAAGCAATCTGGTTATTTACCGGTGCGGGAAGTTTTCGTCAGTCTAAGCTCCATGAAATGATTCGGATCGGGGAATCCGCTTCGGTGCTGGAGATGAAGTTTGCCGACGCCCAACGGGAGCAGACCGGTTGGATGAAGTTGTCCGGCCGGAAAGAGGTTCAGTTTAACCGCATCCCCTGCCGCAGCCAAAGCGAAACTGCCGGACATTTTTATGGAGTGGTGTTTTCCCCTTCTGATCTGGATTTGATCCAGGGAGGACCCAAATACCGCCGCCAGTTTTGTGACGACGCCATTTCTCAGCTTCGGCCTCAGTATGCGGAATATCTGGATGGGTACCGAAAGGTGCTGGATCAGCGAAATTCTTTGCTGAAAGAAATTCTGCGACAGCCTTCCCTGCAAGAAACCCTGTTTTTGTGGGACGAGCAGTTAGCCCGGCTGGGCACGATTATCAGCTTATACCGCAAGGATTATCTCCATAAGTTAAACCGATTCTGTCAGCCGCTGTACCAAGGACTTAGCGGCGGCAAGGAAAGTTTTTCTTTGCGTTATCAGTCCAGTGCCTTTGAGGATTTGGAGCAGCTGGGAGGTTACACTCCCGAAACGGTGGAAGCTTATCAGCAGAAGCTTTCTGCCGGGCTGGAAACAGATCTGCGCCAAGGCTCTACTTCGGTGGGAATCCACCGGGATGATTTGGAAATCCAGGTCAACGGGCTGTCGGTGCGGGTATATGGCAGTCAGGGCCAGCAGCGCAGCAGTGTGTTGGCCATGAAGTTTGGAGAGGCATCCATGATTCGACGGATTACCGGAGAACAGCCAGTGCTGCTGCTGGACGATGTGATGAGTGAGTTGGATGCGGGGCGGCAGGCGTATATCTTAAACCACATCAAGGACACTCAGGTATTTCTCACCTGCTGCGATCCTGCAGGGCCGCTGCGGATGAAGGAAGGAAAGTCCTTTCACATTCAAAACGGCGCTTTAATTTACCAGGAACAGCGAACGTCAAACGGAGAGGAAAAAGAGGATGTATCTGTTTTTGGGTCGGGACACGGTGGTGGACAGCCGGACGGTAATGGGGATTTTTGATTTCGATTCCACCAGTGTCAGCCGAATTACCCGTGAGTTTCTTTCCGGCGCCGGGCAAAAGCACCGGGTGGTAAATGTGTCCTATGAACTTCCCAAGTCCTTTGTATTATGTTGTCAAAATCAAGAATTTCAGTTATATATCTCCCCGGTGTCTGCCCAGACCTTAAAAAAGCGGGCGCTGCGGCAGACAGGCATCTATGGTAATGGAGGAACAGTATGAGCGCAGAAAAAAATCAGGTGTACGATGAAAGCCAGATTCAGGTCTTGGAAGGATTGGAGGCGGTGCGCAAGCGCCCCGGTATGTATATCGGCTCCACCGGTCCCAAGGGACTGCACCATCTGGTATATGAAATCGTGGATAACGCCATCGACGAAGCGCTGGCTGGATACTGCACCGAAATCAAGGTGGATATCCTGCCGGACAATGTGATCTGCGTGGTGGACAACGGCCGGGGTATTCCGGTTGGCATCCATCCCAAAGAAGGCATTTCCACCGCTACCGTGGTGTTTACCGTACTCCATGCCGGCGGCAAGTTCGGCGGCGGGGGCTATAAGGTAGCCGGCGGTTTGCACGGCGTAGGTGCCAGCGTGGTGAATGCCTTGAGCGAATCCATGGACGTGATTATCAAGCGGGATGGTCACATCTACGAACAGCGGTTTTCCCGCGGCAATCCCTTGGCTCCTTTGAAGGAAATTGGAGATACCGAAGAAACCGGCACCACCATCCTCTTTAAAGCAGATAGTGAAATCTTTGAAACCACAGAATACGATTTTGATGTGCTGCTTCGCCGGTTACGGGAACAGGCCTTCTTAAACGGCGGTATCCGGATTATCCTCACCGACAAGCGGGAAAAGGATCCCGGCAACGATGGAGAGCCGGTAGTGCTTCACTATGAGGGAGGCATTAAATCCTTCGTCAGCTACATTCACCAGATCAAGCATCTGGAAGTGCTGCATCCTGATGTGATCTATCTGAAGCGGGAAGTAGGAGATGCGGTGGCAGAAGTAGCGATGCAGTACAACGACAGCTACAACGAAGTGATCCTCTCCTTTGCCAACAACATCCACACTGTGGATGGCGGCACCCATGAAACTGCTTTTAAAAACGCCTTAACCAAGGTGCTCAACGAATACAACCGCAAGCACGGCCTGATGAAGGACAGCGATCCTAAATTGTCGGGCGAGGACGTGCGGGAAGGGCTCACCGCTATTATTTCGGTGAAGCTGACTAACTGTGAATTTGAAGGCCAGACCAAGGGCAAGCTGGGCAATCCCGAAGCCAAACCTTTGGTGGAAAAGATGGTCATCGATTGCCTCACCGATTATCTGGAGGAAAATCCGGCGGTGGCCAAGGCGATTTTTGAAAAATCTTCTACGGCTCAAAAAGCCCGGGAAGCGGCCCGGCGTGCTCGGGAGCTCACCCGAAAGAAGAATAATATTTTGGACTCCTCTTCCCTGCCGGGCAAGTTGGCAGACTGTTCCGACCGGGATGCCACCTATACTGAAATCTTCATCGTGGAAGGCGACTCCGCTGGCGGTTCTGCCAAGGATGGACGGGACCGCCGGTTCCAGGCAATCCTTCCCTTGTGGGGTAAAATGCTCAACGTGGAGAAGGCCAGACTGGAGCGGGTGTACGGCAACGAAAAGCTGATGCCGGTGGTTACTGCTTTGGGCACTTCTATCGGCGAAGATTTCGACATCTCCAAGCTGCGGTACGGCAAGATCATTATTATGGCCGATGCCGACGTGGACGGTTCCCACATTCGGGCGCTGCTGCTCACCTTCTTTTTCCGGTTTATGCCTCAGCTGATCGAAGAAGGCCATATTTATCTGGCCCAGCCTCCCCTGTTTAAACTCACCCGAGGCAAGAAAGTCCGGTATGCTTACAGCGACCGGGAACGGGATGAGTATATTCAGGAACTCAGCGGCGGCAACGAAAACAATAAGGTGGACATCCAACGGTACAAAGGCTTGGGTGAGATGGACCCGGAACAGCTTTGGGAAACCACTATGGACCCGGAGCGTCGGGTGATGTATAAGGTGGAGATGGAGGATGCGGCTAGCGCCGACGAAATCTTTACCATTTTGATGGGAGAAAAGGTAGAACCACGCCGGGAATTCATTGAAAAGAACGCCAAGTATGTGCAAAATCTGGATGTTTGAGGTTTGTGGTTATGAAAAAGAAAGCAAAAAGCCAGGAGGAACAGATCCTGGACGAAATGGAAGCGGTTCAAAAGTCCTACGATGAAGTCAACGAGGCTTTGAACCAAGAGGCGGAAACGAAAGAAGCAGCTCCTTCTACTTCAGAAGAAAGAGAGCCGACCCCAGAAGAAATTCAAGCTGGCGGTATGCTCAATGAGGATCCCTCTCCCGATGCCGCAGATCAGGGCATTGTGGCAGATAACTATAAGGACACTCCGAAGTTGAAGGTGGATGCTCAACAGGATGCCCAGGAAGATCACGGGGACGGAATCCATCTCCAATATGGGTTTACCGGAGAGGAAGCCAAGGAAGCATTGAAAATCTTCCAGAAGTATACCATTCGCAAGCGGTATTTGATTTATTTCTTGATTTTGGCAGTGCTGCTGATCTTTTATCTCTACAACATCATTTTCCAAAACGGCAGTCAGGTAAGTATGTTTATTGCAGTGGTCTGTATTGCGGTGATGTGCTTTATTGTTTATCTGCCCCACAGTCACATCAAGCACACCGTTTCCGCCATCGACGCCAACCCTTATACGGAAGATTACGAGATGACGGTATACCAGGACGGCATTCGCATGGGCAGCGGAGAAAACGCCAATTTTGTACCCTATGGCAAGAAAAATTTCCGCTGTTGGGAAACGGAAGATTTGTTTATCATCGGGCATGAAAAACAAAGAGTGTTTATTCTACCGAAGCGCTGCTGCCCTGAGGAAGTGATGGAGCCCCTCATTCAGCGGATGAAAGAAGGGTTTGGAGAAGCCTATCAGGAAGTGACTGGGAAAAAGTAAGGAGGAGGGCCCGTGGAATTTACCTATTCCTTGACCCGAGAACAGATGAAAATAGGGTTGCAGTATTATCTGCTGTGGCGTTTTTTCGGGCTGCGGGTGGCATATTCCCTGCTGGCAGTGTTGCTGGCGGCGGGAAGTTGTTTTTACGGGCTGTGGTCCTCTCATTTGCCTTTTTTGGTGGCATCTGGATTTTTGCTTTTGACCATCCTGCTGCTTTGGTTGATGCCCTTTTCGGTGCAGAATGACTTCTCCCTGCCCCAACAAGAAACGGTACGTTTTTTATCCAGAGGGATGAAGCTCAATGGACGGGCCAGGCTGATCTCTTATAAGCGGTACATTAAATTTGCCCTGGAAAAAAAGGGGCTGCTGATTTTAGGAGGAAAGCACTCTACTCTGATTGTGATTCCCTGTGAGGTATTGGGGGAGCAGCTGGAACCCATCAAACAACAGCTGAAAAAGAATGGGGTTCGTTGTCATTGGAGCAAGGAAATTCCTTCCCGGACAGAAGATAGTTTGAGGTGAAGATATGTATAATACGGAAAACAGTAAGGTATACTCGGTAGACATCGAAAAGGAAATGAAGCAATCCTTTTTGGCCTACTCTATGTCGGTCATTGTCTCCCGGGCATTGCCGGATGTGCGGGATGGATTAAAACCGGTGCACCGCAGAATTTTGTACGATATGTATATCAACGGGCTGTTTCCGGACCGGAAGTACTCTAAGTGTGCCGCTACGGTAGGTGACGTATTGGGTAAATTCCATCCCCATGGCGACGCTTCGGTGTACGATGCTTTGGTGCGTTTGGCCCAATGGTTTTCTATGCGGTATCCCATGGTGGATGGTCACGGAAACTTCGGCACCATTGACGGCGACCCTCCGGCTGCTTACCGGTATACGGAATCTAAGATGGCTAAAATCTCCATGGAAATGCTCACCGACATCAACAAAGATACGGTGGATTTTGTTTCCAACTATGACGATACCATCAAGGAACCCAGTGTCCTTCCCTCCCGTTTTCCCAATCTGCTGGTAAACGGTTCCACCGGCATTGCCGTAGGTATGGCCACCAACATCCCTCCTCATAATTTGGGGGAGGTTATTGATGCCGTAGTGTACCTGATGGAACATCCTGACGCAGAAGTGGCGGAGCTGATGGACTTTATCAAAGGACCTGACTTCCCCACTGGCGGCGTAATTATGGGATATTCCGGCATTCGGGCTGCCTATGCCACTGGACGGGGTAAAATCATCCTCCGAGGCAAAGCAGAAATCGAGGAGTACGGCAAAAACAATGCCCAGCAGCGGATCGTCATTCGGGAAATCCCCTACATGGTCAATAAAACCCGGCTGATCCAGTCCATTGCCGGCTTGGTCAAGGACAAGCGGATCGAGGGTATCTCTGCCCTGCGGGATGAATCCGACCGGGATGGGATGCGGATTGTGTTGGAGCTGAAGCGGGACGCCAATGCCCAGGTAATCCTGAACAATCTGTACCATTACTCTCAGCTTCAGGAGACGGTGGGTGTGATTATGCTGGCGTTGGTGGATGGCCAGCCCAAGATCCTCACTCTGAAGCAGATTTTGGAACATTATATTGATTTCCAGTGCGACGTGATCCGCCGTCGGACCAAGTTTGATTTGGAAAAAGCCCAAGCCAGAGAACACATTCTGGAAGGGTTGAAAATTGCCATTGACTTTATCGACGAAGTGATTCGGATTATCCGCAGTTCCGCCGACCAGCCTGCTGCTAAGATCGCCTTGATGGAACGGTTTGGCCTTTCCGATTTGCAGGCCGGCGCTATTGTGGCCATGCGTTTAGGTCAGTTGTCCGGTTTGGAACGGCAGAAGATCGAAAGCGAATTGGCAGAAGTCCAGGCAAAGATTCTGGAATACCAGGCTATTTTGGCAGACCACGGAAAAGTATTGGAGATCATTAAAACCGACCTGTTGAATCTTCGGGATAAGTATGCGGATGAACGCCGCACCTCCATTGAAGCTATTTCCGGCGAAGTGGACATTGAAGATCTGATTCCGGAAGAGGACTGCGTGGTGACTCTCACCCACTTTGGTTATGTGAAGCGGATGACGCTGGACACCTATAAGACCCAGCGTCGGGGCGGCCGGGGTATTTCCGGCATGACCCAGCGGGAAGAAGACTTTACCGAAGAGCTGTTTATCAGCTCCACCCACGATTATGTGCTGTTCTTAACGAACAAAGGACGGATGCACCGGTTGAAGTGCTATCAGATTCCGGAAGGCAGCCGTACGGCAAAGGGAACCAATGTGGTGAACCTGTTGGAACTGGAGCCGGATGAAACCATTGCTTATATGATCAAAGTCCACGACTTTGAAAAGGACGGTTACCTGGTGATGGTGACCAAAAAGGGCATTATCAAGCGGACCCGGCTGGATGCCTATAAAAATGTCCGCCGCTCCGGTTTGATTGCCATTTCTCTGGATGAAAACGATCAGCTTGCCTTCGCTAAGCTCACCAATGGCCATCATCAGCTGCTGATTGCCACCAAACTGGGAATGTGCCTGCGGATGGATGAAAACGATGCCCGTCCCCTGTCCCGGACTGCTCGCGGTGTGCGGGCGATCCAGCTTCGGGAAGGCGATGAAGTGGTAGGTCTGGCCCGGCTGCGGGATCACGCCACCGTAATGACTGTTACCGAAAAGGGACAAGGCCGCCGTACAAAAGTAGAGGATTATCCCATTCAGCGCCGTGGTGGTTTTGGACGCACCAATTATAAGGTCAATGAAAAACGAGGCATGGTGGCTGGTATTAAAGTGGTGGATGAAACCGACGACTTGATTATGATTTCGGATGACGGTATTATTATCCGGATTCGAGTCAGCGATGTAGGCATTATGTCCCGGTATGCCGGCGGAGTAAAGGTGATGAAGGTTGCCCCCGGCAGCAAGATCGTCAGCATTGCCCGAGCAGAATACGATGAAAATGCTCAGGTCTCTGAAGTAGAGACTGAGACTGAAGAAGAAAGCCCTGAAGCATTGGAACAAATGCAGCAGGAAGAAGCACAGGAATCCACGGAACCCCTGGAATCTTCGGAAGAATAAAGAAGCAAAACAGCAAGCGACCGGACTTTGTCTGGCGTTTGCTGTTTTTCCGTGAAAAGGGGGACAAAGCGGAAAAGTTTTCAACAACTTGTTAGCTGCTTGTTGAAAACTGAGCGGTTTTTGGGGGTATCCCCAAGATATTGTGGAAAAAAACAGGTGTTCTGCCAAAATATTGAGTGGACTTTAGAAAGAAGTCCGCTGAATTGTTGAAAACTCTGTTGAGATTGTCAAGAACTATACGGATGGTAAATTTTAGCTTTTCTATGAAACCAAAGTGAAAAAAGCCGGATTTTGTCGAAATATTTAATAATCTTACATTCTTTTTACTATCCTCGGAAAGTGATCGCCATTTCTTGAAAGAAAAAATAAAACATGGTATACTAAATTGTAAATTTGGACAGAGATATTTCTGTTTGTATTTCTTTTAGATTATAGTACGAAAGGTAATATTATGGAACATGCACGTACACCGGTTAAAAAGTCTCCAAACTTTAGTTCATGGTGGAAAGCGATTCAAAAGTTCTGGGGAAAGAAGCAAGGCAAGGCGATTTTGTTGGGAGCTGCCGCAGTGATTGTTGCCGCAGTGATTTTGCTGGTTTGTTTATTTTGGCCCTCCACACCCCTGGCAGTAGGTAACAATGGACTGGCAGTGCAGATGGGTTCCACCATTTATTATGCCAATGCCAATGACCAAAATCGACTGTATGCCATGAAAACCGACGGCTCCGGAAACCATCAAGTATTGGCAGAAACAATTGGTGGGATGGTGACCGATGGAACGAATCTTTATGCCTTTATCAACGACGAATATCGTTATCTTTGGACTTTGAATCTGGAAAATCGAAGCCGCAGTCTGTTGATGGACACTGCTGCTGGGGAAATGGGCTACTCTAATCGGTATTTGTACTATACTGATTTTAATAAAGACAATACTTTATACTCGTTGTATTTATCTGATACCAATGTTCATACCCAGCTCACCTCTCTTCCCACCTACGACTTGTCCAGCGATGGAAACAATGTTTATTTTCGTTATGGCCGGGATGGGGATTATGCCCTTTGTTCGGTGCCTTTGGCAGGAGGGGACGTAACCACGATATTATCCAAGCAGGTACTGGATGTGGTGTATTATGAGGGGAAGCTTTATTATATCGACCAGCAGCGAAATTTCTGCTCTGTCAATCCCGACAGCAGTCAGGATCAAGTAATCAGTGAAATTCCCTGCAGCAATTTGGTGATCTTTGAAGATCAGCTCTACTTTATCCATAACGGAGAAGCGGAAGAGGAAGATGCCGGCAGTCTCTGCCGGATGAATCTGGATGGCTCCGGCTACGAGGTGCTGGCTCAGGGCAGTTACAACAATATCAACGTAGTGGAAAACCGGGTCTTCTTTTTAGATAATAACCGGCAGATGTATTACTATGATATTCAGCATCGGACGGTTGGCCGGGTGTAATGAAAAAAAGATTCAAAAAAGGACTGCACTTAATTTTCGTGCAGTCCTTTTGCATTTCATTGATTGTTTATTTCAATCAGGTGAACAGCGGAGAAACCGGCAGATCTTCGTAGATCCGTTCGATGGCCTTGGCAAATACCGGGCCTACCTTCAGCACTGTGATCTTGTCGATCTTCTTTTCTTCCGGCAACTGAATGGTATCCAGCAGCACCATTTCCTTGATGGGGCTGTCCTGAATCCGCTCAATAGCCGGGCCGCTGAGCACACCGTGGGTAGCGCAGGCGTATACTTCCTTGGCGCCGCCCTTTTCGATCATGGCGCGAGCCGCATTGCAGATGGTGCCGGCGGTGTCGATCATATCGTCCACCAAAATAACCTTTTTGCCTTCCACGTTACCGATGATGTTCATCACCTGAGACACATTGGCTTTGGGCCGGCGCTTATCTACAATGGCCAAAGGTGCGTCGATCCGGGTGGCAAACTGCCGGGCACGGTTTACGCTGCCCAGGTCAGGGCTGACCACTACCAGATCATTGGCACAGTCGGCAAAGTGTTCCATAAAGTAAGGAGCCAAGATCGGCACACCCAGCAGATGATCCACAGGAATGTTGAAGAAACCTTGAATCTGTGCAGCATGGAGGTCCATGGTCAGCACCCGGTCAGCGCCGGCGGTGGTGATCAGGTCAGCCACCAGTTTGGCAGAGATCGGGTCACGGGCTTTGGCTTTCCGGTCTTGACGGGCATAGCCGAAATAGGGGATCACGGCGGTGATCCGGGCGGCGGAAGCCCGTTTGAATGCGTCGATCATAATGAGCAGTTCCATCAGGTTGTCGTTCACCGGATAGGAGGTGGACTGCACCACGAAAATGTCGCTGCCCCGAACGGATTCCTGAATGGAAACGCTGATTTCCCCGTCGCTGAAGGTGACTACCTGGCTTTTGCCCATAGGCAGCCCCAGACAGCGGGCGATGTCCTCGGCGACTTCCCGATTGGAATTTGCACTGAAGATTTTAATTTCCTTGCCATGAAAATTCATGATAATACTCCCTCTCCCCCGATTGGAAAGTAATTGAATTTACTTTTCTTCGGGATGATATTTCAGCTTGCGTCCCGCCAATTTCTTAGCGGCGAACCCTTCAATGTTGACCTGTCTTGCCCGGGCAATTCCCAAGCTTTCTTCCGGTACTTCATCGGTAATGGTGCTGCCGGCGCCGATATAGGCGTTGTCTCCAACAGTGACTGGTGCCACCAAGTTGGTGTTGCAGCCGATGAAAGCGCCGTTGCCAATGGTGCAGCGGTTTTTATGAATCCCATCGTAGTTGACGGTGACGCAGCCGCAGCCAAAGTTGACGTTCTGCCCAACGTCAGAATCTCCCACATAGGTCAGGTGGGAAATGCCGGTGCCTTCTCCTACCACCGAGTTCTTCACTTCCACAAAATCGCCGATGTGGACGAAGGACTTGATTTCGCTGTTGGGGCGGATGTGGCAGAAGGGGCCAATGCCAACGTCGCTGTGAATTACCGAGTTGTAGCACTGGCTGGCGTTAAACGTGACCCGATCCCCCAGCGTGGAATTTTGAATCAAGCTGTTGGGACCGATTACACAATGCTTGCCGATAACCACATTTTCTTTTAGGATGGTGCCGGGCAGTAGAACGGTATCCGGTCCTACCTTAGCATCGGGACTAACTAGAATGCCGTCGGTGCAGGGGATCTCCACTCCTTCGTCAAACAGCCGGTCCAGCACCTTTTGACGCATTTTTTCACTGAGCTGATTGAGATCCTTTCGGGAATTGGCGCCCAAAATAATATCCGGAGTGCAGGCGGTGTAGCCTCCTACATACCAGCCTTGTTTTAAGGCCAGATCCACGGTGTCAGTGAGGTAGTACTCCTGCTGAGCGTTGGCGTTGGTGAGCTGATCCAGCATCTGCAGCAGCGCATCTACGTTAAACCAGTAGGTGCCGGAGTTGATCTCCTGAATCTGCAGCTGGGCCACCGTGGCGTCTTTCTGTTCCACAATCCGGGAAATGCCGGCGGCATTTCGGACAATCCGTCCGTAGCCGGAAGGGTTTTCCACCTGAGCTGTGACCACAGTCACCGCATTGCCTTCACTCTTGTGCTGCTCCAGGGCATGGCGAATGGTGTTGGCGGTCATAAAAGGGGTGTCCCCGCAGATCACCAAAACATTGCCGCCCTTGTGTTCTTCCAAAAAAGAGCGGGCCATCATCACTGCGTGGCCGGTTCCCTTCTGCTCGGTCTGGTGGGCGTAGCAGATATTGCCCAGAGTATCTAGATACTCCTCTACCTGCTGAGACATAAACCCGGTGACAGCGCAGAGATCCTCCACACCTGCTTTCCGGACTGCCTCCACCACATACCCAACCATGGGTTTGAAGAGAATTTCCGCCAGGACCTTGGGCTTTTCGGATTTCATCCGAGTGCCCTTTCCTGCTGCAAGGATAATGGCGCAGCAATCGTTTTTCATATTCTGCACTCCTTGAAGTTAAAAAAAGAAACGAATCCGATGAAAAGACAGAGTGATCCCCCCGTCCTTACAAGAATATTATGACAACATTTCCCCGTTTTTGCAAGCCTTTCATAAAAACTGACCGCAAAGTTTGTGACAACCATGAATTTTCTGATTTTTTTTCTTAAAAATATGGAAATTTGCCAGATGATTTGGTATAATATATGGGCAAAGCCTGTATGGATTTTCAAAGTCCCAGGCGGCTGCTTTCCAAAAGGGAAAAATTGCGGCTGTCCCATCGGAACGGTCGGAAGGTGATGGGACAGGCTTCACCGTATTTCTCCTTTTGAAAGGCAAACAAATACTATTCTATGGAGGTATTTATTGTGAGCAAGAAGTATGTGTACCTGTTTACTGAAGGTAACGCAAACATGAGAGAACTGCTCGGCGGCAAAGGCGCAAACCTGGCCGAGATGACCAACATCGGTCTGCCGGTTCCTCAGGGCTTTACCATCACCACTGAGGCCTGCACCCAGTACTATGAAGATGGCAAGGTCATCAATCCTGAAATTCAGGCTCAGATCATGGAGTACATCTCCAAGATGGAAGAGATTACCGGCAAAAAATTCGGCGATAAGGAAAACCCGCTGCTGGTTTCCGTTCGTTCCGGCGCCCGTGCTTCCATGCCCGGCATGATGGACACCATCCTGAACTTGGGCTTGAACGAAGACGTGGTGGAAGTGCTGTCTGAAAAGTCCGGCAACCCCCGCTGGGCTTGGGACTGCTATCGTCGGTTCATCCAGATGTACTCCGACGTGGTTATGGAAGTCGGTAAGAAGTACTTCGAACAGCTCATCGACGAGATGAAGGCCAAGAAGGGCGTCACTCAGGACGTAGAGCTCACCGCTGACGATCTGAAGGAACTGGCTGGTCAGTTCAAAGCCGAGTACAAAGAAAAAATCGGCACTGACTTCCCCAGCGATCCCAAAGAACAGCTCATGGGCGCTATCAAGGCTGTGTTCCGCAGCTGGGACAACCCCCGCGCCAACGTGTACCGTCGTGACAACGATATTCCTTATTCCTGGGGTACCGCTGTTAACGTACAGAGCATGGCTTTCGGTAACATGGGCGATGACTGCGGCACCGGTGTTGCTTTCACTCGTGACCCTGCTACCGGCGCAAAGGGCCTGTTCGGTGAATTCTTGACCAATGCTCAGGGCGAAGACGTGGTTGCTGGTGTTCGCACCCCCATGAAGATCTCTGAAATGGAAGAGAAATTCCCCGAAGCTTTTGCTCAGTTCAAAGATGTTTGCAAGATCCTGGAAGATCACTACCGCGACATGCAGGACATGGAGTTCACCGTGGAACACGGCAAACTGTTCATGCTCCAGACCCGTAACGGTAAGAGAACTGCTCAGGCTGCGCTGAAGATCGCCTGCGATCTGGTGGACGAAGGCATGCGCACCGAAGAAGAAGCTGTTCTGATGATCGACCCCAGAAACCTGGACACCCTGCTGCACCCGCAGTTCGACGCTGCTGCTCTGAAGGCTGCTACCCCCATGGGCAAGGGCCTGGGCGCTTCTCCTGGTGCTGCTTGCGGTAAGATCGTCTTCACTGCAGAAGATGCTGAAGAATGGAACGCTAGAGGCGAAAAGGTAGTTCTGGTTCGTCTGGAAACCTCTCCTGAAGACATCACCGGTATGAAAGCTTCTCAGGGCATTCTGACCGTTCGTGGTGGTATGACCTCTCACGCTGCCGTTGTGGCTCGTGGTATGGGCACCTGCTGCGTATCCGGCTGCTCTGAAATCACCATGGATGAAGAAAACAAGAAGTTCACCCTGGGTGGCAAGGAATTCCACGAAGGCGACTATATCTCCATCGATGGTTCCACCGGTAACATCTACGACGGCATCATCCCCACTGTGGACGCCACCATCGCTGGCGAACTGGGCCGCGTAATGGGCTGGGCTGACAAGTATCGTCGTCTGAAAGTCCGCACCAATGCCGACACCCCCACCGACGCTAAGAAGGCTCGTGAGCTGGGTGCCGAAGGTATCGGTCTGTGCCGTACCGAGCACATGTTCTTTGAAGGCGACCGGATCGACGCATTCCGCGAAATGATCTGCGCCGACACCGTGGAAGAACGGGAAGCTGCTCTGGATAAGATCCTCCCCGTTCAGCAGAGCGACTTCGAAAAGCTGTACGAAGCTCTGGAAGGCAACCCGGTAACCATCCGGTTCCTGGATCCCCCGCTCCACGAGTTCGTACCCACCACCGAAGAAGACATCCAGAAGCTGGCTGACGCTCAGGGCAAGACCGTGGAACAGATCAAGGCTATCATTGATTCTCTCCACGAGTTCAACCCCATGATGGGTCACCGTGGCTGCCGTCTGGCGGTTACCTATCCGGAAATCGCTGTGATGCAGACCAAGGCTGTTATCCGCGCTGCGTTGAACGTGAAGAAGGCTCATCCCGATTGGAATGTTGCTCCCGAAATCATGATTCCGCTGGTAGGCGATGTGAAGGAACTGAAGTACGTCAAGAACGTTGTGGTTAAGACCGCCGACGAAGAAATCGCCGCTGCCGGTATCGATCTGAAGTACGAAGTTGGTACTATGATCGAAATCCCCAGAGCTGCTTTGACTGCGGACGAGATTGCGAAGGAAGCTGAATTCTTCTGCTTCGGCACCAACGACCTGACTCAGATGACCTACGGCTTCTCTCGTGACGACGCTGGTAAGTTCCTGAACGCTTACTACGATGCCAAGATCTTCGAAAACGATCCCTTCGCCAAACTGGACCAGGTTGGCGTTGGCAAGCTGATGAAGATGGCAATCCAGCTGGGCAAGTCCACCCGTCCCGACCTCCACGTAGGTATCTGCGGCGAGCACGGCGGCGACCCCTCCAGCGTGGAGTTCTGCCACTCCATCGGTCTGGACTATGTGTCCTGCTCTCCCTTCCGTGTGCCGATTGCTCGTCTGGCTGCTGCTCAGGCTGCCATCAAAGAGCGTCAGGCTTAATGGTTGGTTGACCGTTTAAACTAAAATTGGATATCCGATAAAATCGGCCCTGTTGTCTTAGGATGACAGGGCTGATTTATTTTATAAAAAACCGGCCTCTGCACCATGCAAAAGGCCGGTTTCGTTGAAACGAAAATTAAGTTTTAAGATTCATATCGTAAAGCAGCTCACGCAACAATTTGGTGAGCATAGGGCGGCTCTGTTCTGCCGCCTGGTTTACCTCTTCTCCACTGAGAGGATTGCCGGAAACTCCGGCCGCTAAATTAGACAGGAAGGATAACCCCAGCACTTCTATGCCGCAATGAACGGCGGCAATGGTTTCCGGCACCAGGGACATGGCTACGGCGTCCGCTCCTAGGGTGCGGAAGGCTCGGATTTCTGCCGGAGTTTCAAAGCTGGGACCGGTGCAACCTAAATAAACCCCTTCCCGCAGAGAAATCCCAATACGCTGAGCGCAGTTCCGGGCTAATTGTTGCAATCGGGGAGAATAGGCCCGGGTCATGTCGGGAAACCGTTCTCCCAAGGCATTGTCGTTGGGTCCGATGAGCGGATTGGTTCCCATTAGGTTGATGTGATCGGTAATCAGCATCACTTCCCCAGGGTGAAACGCCAAGTTAATGGCGCCTGCCGCATTGGTGAGGATCACCTGCCGGATGCCGAAGGCCTGCATTACCCGAATGGGCAGCACTACCTGTTCCATGGTGTAGCCTTCATAATAGTGGAGCCGTCCTTGGAGACAGAGAACCGGTACTCCCTTTACCGTTCCGGCTAAAAACCGTCCGGGATGACCGGGAGCAGTGGAGCGGGGAAACTCTTCCAGTTCGTCAAAGGGAACCACTTCCCGACGCTCTAACTGGTCACCAAAGGGGGCAAAGCCGCTGCCCAACACAATAGCGGTGGTGGGACGAAGAGTAAATTTTTCTTTCAGCCGTTGTGCGTAAAAATCGGGAGTTTTCATTCCTGGTTCACCTCCCCAATGATTCGGTGGGTCCGCCGAGACACTTCATATTTTACCCGTTCCAAGTCGATGGTGGGATATTCTCCATTTTGGTACAATACCTTGCCGTCCACCATGGTGAGCAAAGTGTCAAAGCCATTGACGGCATAAATCAAATTGTTCAGCGGGTCGGTGGCTGGGGACAGATGAGGGCCGGACAGATCCAGCACCGTTAAGTCAGCTCGGCAGCCAGGTTGGATTTTGCCGCAGTCGGTGCGTCCTTGAGAAGCATATCCTTGGATGGTAGCCATTTCCAGCACCTGTCGGGGAGTTACCACAGTGGGATCGTGGGAAATGCCTTTGGGCAGCAGAGCAGCCAAATACAGCTCCTTCCAAAGATTCAGGTTGTTGTTGGAGGCAGCAGAGTCGGTGCCGATGGTGATTTTTACTCCGTGCTCCATGAGTTTGGGCAGATTACAAACCCCGCTGCCCAATTTTAAATTGCTGGCAGGACAGGTAGCTACGGTGACTCCCTTTTGGGCCAAAAGCTCCATGTCGCTGTCCTCCACCCATACGCAGTGGGCGGCTATGGTAGGTTGATCCAACACGCCTGCTTTTGCAAACACCTGGGTGGGGGTGAGACCGCCATGACGCTGTTTGCATTCTTCGTGTTCTTTCTTGGTTTCGGACAGGTGGATCTGCACACGAAGGTTGTGTTCCTTGGCTGCCTGGGCAAATTGTTCCATGATGGAAACCTGGTTGGTATATTCGGCGTGAAGACTCATGTCCACCAGAAACCGCCCGTCAAAAGCACCGTGGTAGTCTCGAAAGATGGCTTCGCTTTCCTGAAAACTGGGAAGGTCATGGATGTCTCCATCTGCAAAGCTGACGATGGAGCGGCTGAAATTGCACTTAATGCCGCTGTCTCCCACAGCTTTGGCTACATTTTCGGAAAAGAAATACATATCGGAAAAAGAGGTGGTGCCGGTGCGCAGCATCTCCGCAATGCTCAGCAGTACAGCGTAGTAGGCGTCTTCCCCTTGGATTCGATCTTCAAAGGGAAAAACTTTTTCGTTGAGCCACCGATCCAGAGGCAGGTTTTCCGCATACCCCCGCAGCAGGGTCATGGGAGAGTGGGAGTGGGTGTTGACCAAGCCGGGAAGAAGCAGCTTGTCCGTTCCATGATACACCGTGCCGTAATCTTCAGAGGGCTTTTCTTCCCCCACATAGCAGATGGTGTGGTCTTTCACAGCTACATATTGGTGTTCCCGCAGAGTAAAGTCGGGAGCTAAGATGGTAATATCGGAAAATAACATGACAGTTCTCCTTAAATTGAAATCCGGTTGTTTGCTTTTATTATAGCAAATTTTGTTTCCGGGGTAAATAAAAAGAATCCCCAAAGCAAAATCACTGGCTTTGAGGATCCTTTAAGCGGTGGGTGAGAAGAATGATTACCGCTTAAGAATATTGTAACAGAGTTTTTTTCAAAAAACAACTGAGAGCAATTTTTTTGCCTTACGATTTTTTCTGCTCTCAAATCAAGTTATATCGGACGTTCATTGACAATTTCCCGGGGGAATGGTACAATCAAGGTAACAAACGGGAACCATCCCGGGAAGGAGCCGGAGCTATGCTGGAAACCAACAAGCCGGAAGAACTGGAAAACGAAGAAAATTTTGGCTGTGTGACCTTGACCGATGAAAACGGCCAGGAAGCAGACTTTGAAATTTTGGATTTGATCCTGTACCAGGATGAACAGTATGTGGTGCTGATGCCTTTGGATGAAGAGGATGATCAGGTGGTAATCCTCAAACAAGAAGAAGGGGACGAAGAAAATGACTGCTTCGTCAATGTGGAAAGTGAAGAGCTTTTGATGACCATCTTCAACATCTTTAAAGAGCGGAACCAGGATCTGTTTGATTTTGAGGATTGATTGGAAAAGGCGTGCTGCAACTCACTGCGGCACGTTCTTTTTTTGCCTGAATCGGAAAAAATCTCTGGTAAAATGACCTTAAAAATGGTACAATAATTCCAGTGTCCTTCGGGACAGCTGTTGGAAAGGAAGAAAAAATGTGAATGTACAGGAATTGTTGAGTTTGCTGGAAAATCCCCTGGTCATCCGCCGTCTGCGGGAAATTTTACAGCAGTCCCCTTCCGGAGACCAGGCCACTATGGTGTTTCAGACTCCCACTGCCGGAATGGCAGTATCCCACACAGAGGATAGCCAGCAGCTGAAAGCCAAGATTGACCGGCTGTCCAAAGCCTTGGAACAAAGCCGGGAAGAAATTTTGCGCTTGCAGGAGGAGAACGATACCCTCCGGGGACAGTTGGAACAGGCAAACCACTCCATCCAGGAGTTTTTGCAGAGCAGCTTTTGATGCTGCACTTTAGTGGGGTAAAGGTTGATTTTACCCCTAGGGTATGTTATGATAAGAAAGTGGACTTTGCCGCGGCAGAGCCACGCAAAAAACGACCTTACCGGATCCGGGCAAGGCGGTGCAATCAGGAAGGAGTTTCTACTATGGTACGAGCAATCGTAGGCGCCAACTGGGGCGACGAAGGCAAGGGAAAGATCACCGATATGATGGCGGATCAGTCTGACATTGTAGTTCGGTTTCAAGGAGGCGCCAATGCCGGCCACACCATCATCAATGACTTTGGCCGGTTTTCCCTGCATCTGCTTCCCTCCGGTGTGTTCCACCAAAACATTGTGAATATCATCGGCACCGGGGTGGCGCTGGATCTGAAAAAACTCTTCCATGAGTTGGACGACTTGACCGCCCAGGGTGTACCTATGCCGAAAATTATGGTGTCCGACCGAGCTCAGGTACTGATGCCTTATCACATCCAGTTTGACGTGATGGAGGAACAGCGTCTGGGAGCCAAGAGCTTCGGCTCCACTAAGAGCGGCATTGCCCCCTTCTATTCCGATAAATATTTGAAGATCGGCATTCAGGTCTGCGAACTGTTTGAGGATGAAGATTTGATGGAACGGTTGAAAGCCATCTGCGAGGTAAAGAACCTCTCCATCCGGGATATTTATCATTCCGACCAGCTGTTGGATCCCAAAGCCATCTTCGATGAAATTACCTCTTACCGGGAACGGTTAAAGCCTTTGGTGGCAGACACGGCGCAGTATCTCCACCAGGCCATCCGGGACGGAAAGAATATCCTCTTGGAAGGCCAGTTGGGTACCTTGAAGGATACCGATCACGGCATTTATCCCTTCGTCACCTCTTCCAGCCCCTTGGCCGGTTTCGGTGCAGTGGGCGCCGGGATTCCTCCCTATGAAATTAAGGAAGTGGTTACCGTCACCAAGGCTTATTCCTCTGCCGTGGGAGCTGGTGCTTTCGTCAGTGAAATCTTCGGCGATGAGGCGGAAGAGCTGCGCAAGCGGGGCGGCGACAAAGGAGAATACGGAGCCACTACCGGACGTCCTCGCCGGGTTGGTTGGTTTGACTGTGTGGCCACCAAGTATGGCTGCATGTTGCAGGGAGCCACCTCTGTAGTGATGACCAACATCGACGCTTTGGGTTATCTGGACAAGATCCCGGTGTGCACCGGCTACGAAGTGGACGGCGAAATCATTACTGATTTCCCCTGCACCCCCAAACTCAACCGTGCAAAACCGGTGCTTACTGTGCTGGACGGCTGGAAACAGGATGTCCGGGGCATCAAGAACTACAACGACCTGCCGGAAAACTGCCGGAAGTACATTGAATTCTTGGAAGAACAGATCGGCTTCCCCATCAAGATGGTATCCAACGGACCCAAACGCAGTGAAATCATTGTGCGGTAAGATATGAAAGCAAAGAAGAACAGCGGGATCACTCCACTGTACCTGCTGGCGGCAGGAGCTGTGCTGGGGCTGTTGGTTTCCATGCTTGGGCAGATTCCTGCTATGGCTCATCACGAGCTGTCTGGCATCACCACAAGTTATGGGTATTGGGCAGTGATCTCTGGGATCATTATTGTACCCAGCAGCCGTCCTTGGAAAGCAGGGCTTTGCTGTACCGCCTTTTTCGCCGCTATGGTGTTGGTGTACTATGGTTTTGCCTGGTATATCACCGGCGCGTTTCCTTGGCAGACGGTGTTGTGGTGGTTGATTTTAGCTGCTGTGAGCTTTGGCTGGGGCTTCGTGGTGTGGTACCACCACCAGTCCGGCTGGCTGGGTTCCTTTGTGGCGGCGCTGCCGTTGACGGTGGTGGCGGTGTCCATTTGGAATATTCTGGTTTTGGATCTTTTTACCACACAGTCTGGAGCGTACATCAGCCTGGTGGTATTTGGACTGTTTGTGATTTACTTCTTTCTCTTTGCTGCCCGGGATATGATGCAGCGGCTCAGAATGCTGCTGTTTACCGCAATTCTCACCCTGTTGTGGCAGTTTGGCATTGCAAGCTGGCTGTTTGATTGGCTGGGAACTTTGTGATTGATGAGACTCCTTCTTTTGTGGAAGGGGTCTCTTTTTGTTGCGATAGAAATGCTTTCTTTTATAAAAGCGTTGAAATTACCTGAGCAAAGAAAAAACCCCTTCTGTACGAGAAGGGGTTACTTTATGGTTTTATAAATTACAAACTGTAATTTAGTTAAAGAACAATACAAATCAGAAAATATAAAAATACTAAAAGTAATTATAGAATAAAATATTACAGATACTTGGCTAACTCCGGAATTTTCTGAAGGGTTTCTAAGGTTTCCGGAAAGTCCAGCACCAGCCGTACTGCGCACCGTTTGCAGAACTGTTCCCGACGGCGGGGATTATCTCGCATCTGCTGTTTAAACCCCCAGGTGTGGGTAAAGTCGGTTTGGCGGTTGCCGAAGAGATGAGCCAGATTGTCCAACTCATGGATGGGAGTTCCTGTTTTTTGTGCGCACATGGAAATCATCCGCTGCTCCGCAAATACCATGTAAATCAGGGGATCGTCTGCTTTGGTGCAGTGTTCCATAAATTGGATGGAAGTTTGAGTATAGGCCGCTAAAAAGGCAGGATCATGGAAACAGACAAAGGCGGTGTTGCAGGGGGCGATGTCCCAGTCCAATTCCGGCCAAACATAATCATCGTCTGTTTTTAAAAACAGCTTTTGGGGGTAAACGGTGGGGTTGATCTCTTCCCGATGGATGATAGATAAGGGGTAAGCACTGATCCGATCCCCCAGTGTATTCCAGACGATAAAGTCCGTGTCCATCATCACCACCGGGGCAGGCTGGTAGGTCAGGGCGTAGAGTTTTGCCGCAGCCCAGAATACATGGGGGTTGACATTGGCGGGGATCAAATGATCCAGTACGTTGTCTACCCCGTCGTCCCAGATCCACAAAAGCCCCAGCTTTTTGTAATAGTCATAGCCGGTTTGGTCAGTGACCATCCGAATGCTTCCGTTATGCTTGCGCCATTCCAAGGCGGAAAGCATGGTAGTGAGCAGCTCAAAATCTTCGATTTCATAGGGCTGGTTGGGGTGCTTTACCGCAAAGACTTTGCTCCAGTTGGTATGAAAAGCTTTCATGTCTGGGTCTCCCCTCCTTCCCATTAAATCAGGTGCAGGCCGTAGCCGTACACCACAAATTCCTTGCCGCTGGCGGTATAAAATACGCCGTTATCATAAAATTCCGGTTCCCAATCCTCTTCCGGTACCGGAGTGTTTACCGTGGTGGGAGGCGCCAGTAAATCTTCCTCCCACAAAGGAAATCCGAAGCTGCCAAAGCTTTCAAAACTGCCGGAACGGAAGGAACCAAAGGATCCTGTGGAAAAGCTTCCAAAGCTGCCAAATAGGCCGCTGCCAAAACCACTTCCCATGCCTCGGCCCCAGCCCCAGCCGAAGCCGCTGCCAAAGGAACCCCATCCGCTTGCGCCAAAGGAGGTGGAAAAGGAGCCAAAACCACTGTTCCATCCACTGGTGGGATAACTGCCGAAGCTGCCGAACGATCCACTTCCGGTCAAAAGAGGACGGCCGAAAGTGAAGCCTACAAAATTCCAGTCTGCCGGATCGGCAGCGGCAGGCGCATAGTAGGCGGGCTGAGGAGAGGGAGTGCTTTCCGGTTGTTCTTGGGGAGGATTCATTACAAAATCCGGTGCTTGGTAGGGTATCGGATAAATGCTTCCCCGGATGAGGATGGAGATGTATTTCAGCCACACCAGGTTTTTCACTTTAACACAGTGGGCAAATACCGGATAAGTCCGTTCCGGTTCTAAAAAGGAAATTTCTTCTTCCGGCAGCACGAAAGTGAGGGGTGCATCGGGAAGTCCCGCCACCCCTGCTTTTAGGTTGACGCTCCAGGAAACGGAAGCCGAGACGCTGTGTTCTTCTTCCGAAAGAAGGGCTAGCGTCGCCGTTCCTGCAAAGCGGTATTTTTCTTTTTGCACCGGAAGTGCAGTGATAGGATTCATTGGGTTGTCCTCACAATGTGATAAATTTAAACCCGGAAACGGTATCCGGCGCCCCAAACTGTTTCAATGTAACGGGGATTGGAGCTGTCTTCTTCGATTTTTTCCCGAATGCGGTTGATGTGCACCGTAACAGTGGAGGCGTCTCCCAAACTGTCCATTCCCCAAATTCGGTCGAAGAGGGTGTCTTTGGAAAAGACGATATTGGGATTTTCCGCCAGAAAGCGCAGCAGCTCAAATTCTTTGTTGGCCAGCTTCACTTCTTTTCCCTTTACCGTGACCCGCATCTGTTCCGGGTAGATCTTCAGATCCCCGATGGCGATCACATGGTCGGCGTGTTTGGCATTGCCGGTGGCGGTGAGCCGCTCATAGCGGGCGATATGGGCCCCTACTCGGGCCACCAGTTCGCTGGGAGAAAAGGGTTTGACGATGTAGTCGTCCGCTCCCAAACCCAGTCCGCGGATCTTGTCAATATCCTCTTTTTTGGCGGTAACCATGAGAATAGGAGTTTCCTTTTTGGCCCGGATCTCCCGGCAGACTTCAAATCCGTCTTTAAAGGGAAGCATCAGGTCCAGCAGAATCAGATCAAAATCTTCTTCCAACGCCATTTTGCTTCCGGTGTCCCCGTCAAAGGCCACTTCTACCTGGTATTTGTTGATTTCCAGGTAGTCCCGTTCCAGGTCTGAGATGCTTTTGTCGTCTTCGATAATTAAAACCCGTTTCATAGTTTCGCTTCCTTATGAATGGTCTTTCGATTGATCCTGATCCCGGATCGGCAGGGTGATGGTGATGGATAGGCCATGGTCATTGCCGGCAACAATGGTGCCGCCATGGGCTTCCACAATCTGTTTGGCAATGGAAAGTCCAAGTCCACTGCCCTCGCTGGGATTGTTCCGGGAAGGATCCGCCCGGTAAAACCGCTGGAACAGCTTGTCGATGGATTCTTCCGGCACGCCGTTGCCGTCGTCGGCAAAGCAGAGCACCGCATTTTTTTCCACCGCCGACAAGGTAATAGTGAGATTGCCGGTGTCCCGCGGTTTGTATTTGATGCTGTTGCTGATAATGTTGTTGAAGACACGTTCCATTTCCGCTACGCTCAGCCGCAGATAAGCAGGGGCTTCCATTTTATCTTCATAATGAAGGGCCATGCCCTGCTGGGCACAGTCATAGACCCGAGAGGAAACGTACCCTTTCATATATTCCCGAATCTCCACTAATTCAAAGTGGAAGGGGTATTTGCCGGTGTCTAATTTTGAAAAGAGGAACAGGCTGTCTACTAAGCGGTTTAAATCTTCGGTTTTTACCGCTAACGTGTCCAGATACCGTTTTTGCTTTTCCGGGGTGTTGGCTACTCCGTCCCGCAATCCTTCAATGTACCCTTTGATAGAGGTAATGGGGGTGCGCAGATCGTGGGCCATA
>DVGY01000079.1 GCA_018712465.1 Candidatus Egerieicola pullicola
TTCCTGGTGCTGCGCAACAATATTTGAATTCGAAAGGATATTCGTGCAGCTATAATAGTTTTTCGACTTATTCAAATTTTATTTATTGGATTGGAGAAAATCGTCCTTGTATTTTTGCATACACCATTGGTGGCTCGGGACATGCTGTTTTTGTATTAGGTTATGTGAAAACAGTGAATTATAATTATTTACAAGTTATGGATGGATGGAATTCGTATTCTCGCTATCTTAATTTTAGTGGTTATAACTATACGGCAAAATACGGATATTCTTTTCAAGCTTAACAATAAATCATTTTACGGAATATAGTAAGGGGGAATTGAAATGACATTGTCCCAAAAAACTAAGCGCATTCTACTCATTTCCATCCCCGCCGCCTTGGTGGCAGCTGTCATTGTTCTGGGCGTGTTGCTGTGGCAGCCTTGGGCTCCTTCCCGGGACCGGCAGAAAATTGACCAGCTTTCGACTTATGAGGGGCTGTTGGATTCTCCCATTACGGAAATCACCCTGTACAGCCCGGCCAGCCATCCCTATTACCGGGTCACCTTTTCAGACGAAGACCTCCTTCAAACCTGGACGGCCTATTTAGGCGGGCTGGAAGTACAGGCAGAGAAGTCTTATTCTGCGGCGGACCAGGAACAGATTCTGGGTACGCCTGAGCCCAGTGCCACGATTACCACCGAAACCGGGAAATATACACTGTATTTTTGCCTGGGTGAACATTACATTGATCGCAGCAACGGCGAAGAAACCTTGGAATACCGGGAGTGGGAGGATGGAAATTACCGCCTGCAATATGACGGCTGGTACTACTCCCTTTCCGCCCCGAGAGATCTTCCCTTGGAAGAAACCTACCGCCTGGCGGCCCAGCGCTACGGGGAAATCGGCCCGGGATAAGGAAAATCCGTCGGTCTTCACAGCCGCTTAACTTTAAAAATCCATTTCCAATTACGGCTTGCTTTCCGGCAGGCCGTTCTGTTTTGCCGGAAGAAAGTTTTTGCTTTCCGGTAGGATTTCTGCTATAATAAAATCACCTATGGAAATTCAAGCCTTTTTAGGAGGTCAAATTATGTACGAAAACTATGTCAGCCCTTTTTCTACCCGGTATGCGTCTAAGGAGATGCAGTACATCTTTTCCGCAGAGAAAAAGTTTACCACCTGGCGCAAGCTCTGGGTGGCTTTGGCCCGTGCGGAGCATAAGCTGGGCCTGCCGGTGAGCCAGGAACAGGTGGAAGAGCTGGAAGCTCATGTCAATGACATCAACTTTGCCGTGGCGGAAGCCCGGGAAAAGGAAGTGCGTCACGATGTGATGAGCCACGTCTACGCTTACGGCCAGCAGTGCCCCAAGGCGGCAGGGATCATCCACCTGGGCGCCACCAGCTGCTACGTAGGGGACAACACCGACATTATCCTGATGCGGGAAGCCCTCCAGGTGGTACACCGGAAATTGGTCAACGTCATCGACCTGTTGGGCAAGTTTGCTGAAGAGCATAAAGCGCAGCCCTGCCTGGCGTATACCCACCTTCAGCCCGCCCAGCTCACCACCGTGGGCAAGCGCGCCACCCTGTGGTGCAATGAATTGGTGATGGATCTGGAAGAGGTAGAATACCGGATCAAGAACCTGAAGCTGCTGGGCAGCAAGGGCACCACCGGCACCCAGGCCAGCTTTATGGAGCTGTTTGAAGGAGACGAAGAAAAGATCAAAAAGCTGGAGCAGTATATCTGCCAGGAAATGGGCTTTGACGGAGTGGTGCCGGTGTCCGGCCAGACCTACTCCCGGAAGATCGACTCCCAGGTGGTCTGCACTCTGGCAGGCGTGGCTCAGAGCTGCTCCAAGTTCAGCAATGACCTGCGGATTCTCCAAAACTTCAAGGAAATGGAAGAACCCTTTGAAGCTCACCAGATCGGCTCTTCCGCCATGCCTTATAAGCGCAACCCCATGCGCAGCGAACGGATCACCAGCCTGGCCCGGTACGTGATGTGCGACAGCCTCAACCCTATGTTCACCAGCGCCACCCAGTGGTTTGAACGGACTTTGGACGACTCCGCCAACAAGCGGATTTCGGTGGCGGAAGCCTTTTTGGCAGTGGACTCCATCTTGAACATTATGCTCAACGTCTGCGACGGCTTGGTGGTGTACCCCAAGGTGATCGAACAGCGGGTGCTGAAGGAACTGCCCTTTATGGCCACGGAAAACATCATGATGCAGGCAGTGAAGAAGGGCGGCAACCGTCAGGAACTTCACGAAAAGCTGCGGGAGCACTCTATGGCTGCCGCCAAGGTGGTCAAGGAAGAGGGCAAGGACAACGACCTCATCGACCGGATCTGCGCCGACCCCGCCTTCCAGCTCACCCGGGAAGAGATCGAAGCGGTGCTTACCCCCATCCACTTTGTGGGCCGGAGCGTCCATCAGGTGGAAGAATTCATCGCCGATTACGTGGATCCCATTCGGAAAGCCAACGCTGACGTGCTGAACGAAAAGGCCCAGTTGAGCGTGTAATAGCATGGCGGCTTTTTGGCAATTTCACAAAATCATCAACCTCCTTTCCTTGACAAAAAGGGCGGTTTGACCTATAATTTCAAACAGATTGTGCCGCCTTGGTGAAATTCAGGGCGGCACGGGTTTGAAAACATTGGAGGAATCACAATGAAGAAGACAGGGAAACCTGTGTTTTTCATAGTAGCCATTATCACCATTGTGTTCACGGTTTTGAGCATCACTGGGATTTCCAGCTACTATGGAGACATTCAATCGGTGTACATCAAAGGCGGGGATCAGATCCGCTGGGGCATCGACATCCGGGGCGGGGTGGAGGTCACCTTTGTGCCCCAGGGAGATGCGGATCCTACCAACGAAGAACTGGACGGCGCCGCCGAAGTGATGCGTCAGCGCCTGGTGGCGCAGGGCATCAACGACTATTCGGTGTACAGCGACTACAACAGCGACCGTATCGTGGTCCAGTTCCCCTGGGCGGAGGATGAAGAAAACTTCGACCCGGAAAGCGCCATTGCGGAATTGGGCACCACCGCACAACTGCGGTTCATCGAAGGCACCGAAACCGACAGCGAAGGCAACCCCACCGGGGAAGTGATCCTGGACGGTTCTATGGTGGAAAACGCCCGGGCGGCTTATGTGGCTACCGACAAACAAGGTGGCAATTATCAGTGGGTAGTGGAACTGACCTTGAATGACGAAGGCGCAGCTGCCTTTTCCACTGCCACCAGCGAACTGGTGTCCAGCAACGGTCAGATCGCCATCTGGATGGACGATCAGATGATCAGCGCTCCCGCCGTAAACCAGGCCATTACCGACGGTGAGGCCATGATTACCGGTAACTTTGACAGCGAGTCTGCCACCACTCTGGCCAACCAGATCAACGGCGGCGCGCTGCCCTTCAGCCTGGAAACCGCTTCTTACTCCACCATCGACCCCACCATGGGAGAAGGCGCCCGTGACGCCATGATTTTGGCGGCGGTGATTGCCTTTGTGCTGATCTGCATCTTCATGCTGGTGGTGTACCGGCTCCCCGGTGTGGTGGCCATTATCGCCCTGATGGGCCAGGTGGCTTTGATGATCGCCGCTTTGACCGGTTTCTTCCCTGGCATCAGCTCTTCCACTTTGACCCTGCCGGGTATCGCCGGTATGATCCTCTCCATCGGCATGGGTGTGGACGCCAACATCATCACCGCCGAGCGGATCCGGGAAGAGATCAACGCCGGCAAGAGCATCGACGGCGCCATTCACCTGGGTTACCATCGAGCCTTCTCCGCCATTTTGGACGGCAACATTACCACTCTGATTGTGGCCATTATCCTGATGGGCACCTTCGGCGCCCCGGGCAGCTTCTTCAACACCATCATGCAGCCCATCCTGTTTATGTTCCCCGCCTCCACCGAAGGCACCATCTATTCCTTCGGCTTCACCTTGATGGTGGGCATTGTGGGCAACTTCGTGTTCGGTGTCTTTGCTTCCCGGTTGATGACCCAGTCCCTGTCCCGGTTCAAATGCTTCCGGAAGCCGAAATTCTATGGAGGTGAACGGGCATGAAACTGCTGCATCGAGATTTTCACATCGACTTTATGGGGAAGAAGAACATCTTCTTCATCATTTCCGCCGCTTGCCTGGTGGTCATCGCCCTGTGGGGCGTGATCTTTGGGGTGGATTTGGATATCAGCTTTAAAGGCGGTACCATCTTCACCTACACCTATACCGACGCCAACGCTGACCTGGACGAAGGGGCTTTGGCCGCCGCTGCCCAGAGCGTGCTGGGTGAGGAAGTGGAGGTGGAGCCCAAGCAGGACCTGGCCAACAACACGCCCAGCCTGGACATCTCCATGACCAGCGCTGTGACCATGGAGGACAGCTCCATTGAAGAACTCACCGCCGCTCTCCAGCAGGCCGCCCCTGATTTGGGGTTGGAATACTCCACCATCACCTCCGTCAACCCTTCCATCGGGATGGACTTCTTTGCCAAGTGCCTGGTGGCGGTAGGTGTGGGTATCATTATCATGATTATCTACCTGGGCATTCGTTTCCGGCTGATTAACGGCTGGAAAGCCGCCATCACGGCGGTGCTTGCCCTGGTTCACGACATGATCTTTGTGTACGGTACCTTTGTCATCTGCGGGTTCCCCCTGGACAGCAATTTTATTGCCGTGATGCTTACCATTTTGGGTTACTCCGCCAACAACACCGTTATTATCTACGACCGGATCCGGGAGAACACCAAGCTGTTCGGCAAAAAGACCAGCCGCAGCCAGATCGTCAACGATTCCATCAACCAGACCTTGTCCCGTTCCATTGGCACCAGCTTCTGCACCCTGCTGGCCATGGTGGTGGTCTGCGTGGTGGCCGGCATCTTTGGGGTGATGGACATCTTCACCTTTGCCCTGCCCATGATCGTGGGTCTGTTGGCCGGTACCTACTCCTCCATCTGCATCGCCAGCGAACTGTGGGTGGTGTGGCAGGATCATTCCGACAAGAAAAAGAAAGCCAAGGGCCGGGTCAAAGCCCGGGCGTAATCCCAACGGTTCAAAACTGCAATCCTTTTTCTCCTCAGCCAGTGATGGCTGGGGAGTTTTTTATTGTGAGGCAGTGCTTTTTGAAAATAGGATGGGAAGAAAAAATATAGTTGATTTTGTGAAATTGCACAAAATTTATGGGAACAATTCTATTTTACAAAAACGTCAAATTATGGTAAAATAAAGTTGGAAAATAGTGGTCGATTGACCTGGAAAGGACGTGATCCCATGACCAAGGCAAAAACCAAAACGAAAAAAATCATTCTCCTTGTGGTTGCCATTTTGCTGGCGCTGTTGATCCTCTTGGGGTGTGTAATCTTGTGGGTTCCCGGCTTTTGGCATCCCATTGACTTTTTCCCCCAATATCAGGGGATTTTGGATTCTCCTATCACCAAGATGGTGCTGCGTGATGGGGGCTATTGGGTTACGGTAACGGATGAAGACATTATCGACCGGTGGGAAGAAAGCTTGCAGCAGCTTCAGCTGCAAAAAATCCAGACAGACTTGAACTATTTTATCCCCTTTCGACATGGTTGTGACAGCGAAGTGGTGGTGCAGACCGAAGAGGAGACCTATTCCATTCATTTCTTTGATTCGCAACAAATCTCTATGGGCCCCTTCTACTTTACGCCCAACGATTGGAACTATTTTCCCTTTGAAGAAACTTACGATCTTGCGGTAGAGCGCCATGGATTGGATGATCCCGGATAATTCAGAAAGGAAGTGACTCTTATGACCAAAGCAAAAACCAAAACGAAAAAAATTATCCTCCTTGTGGTTGCCACTCTGCTGGTGCTGCTGATCCTCTTGGGGTGCGTGATCCTGTGGGTTCCTGGCTTTTGGCATCCCATTGACTACTTCTCCCAGTATGAAGGAATGCTGGATTCCCCCATCACGGAAATCACCCTATGGCACGGCGGCTACGACGTCACCTTCTCCGATCCGGATCTGTTGAATTCGTGGGAGAAGGGATTGGAGCAGCTCCAGCTGCAAAAAAACGGGGTGCAACTGCTCTCCGCCGGCGGGGAAAGCGACCAGGTGGTGATCCGCACCGAAACCGGGGAATACCTGCTGACCCGGGTGGGGGACGAGATGATGATCGGCTCCTTCTGGTTTACCCTCAACGATCCGGATTACTTCCCCTTTGAAGAAACCTTTCTGGAAGCCGCCCAGCGCCAGGGGCTGGAGTAATTTGTCCAGCTATCCTAAAAAACGGCGTTACTTTTTTCTAAAATCTTACCCAAAGCCCCCAATTTCCCCTTGCATTTTGCCGCCGGGTATGCTACAATATCATAGGTTACCATAAAAACAGGGAGGCAACTTCATGTCAGTCATTGAAATCATCAGCGGCATTTTGCTGTTGGTATCCTGCGTGGTTATTATTTTTACTATCATGCTTCAGGAAAGCAAACAGGCAAACGGCCTGAATGCTTTGGATGGCGGCGCTTCCGAAACCTATGTCAGCCGTTACGGTGCAAAAACCAAGGAAAAATTTTACGCAAAGCTCACCAAGATTTTGGCTGTGATTTTCTTTGTGGTCAGCCTGATCGTGGACCTGGTGATTAAATTTTTCTAAGGTTGGGTTTCCCAGTGTCCGGCATTACAGCAGCAAGTAGATCCCTGCATGGAACATATTTCCGGCAGGGATTTTCTTTGGGCGGATTGCCCGTGTTGGAAGTGGACAGAATGAAACAGTGAAAGGGAATGAGTATGGAGCAGCAACAGGAGTATTGGCGGCAGCGGATCACCGGGTATTTGACCGGCCGCAAAGAGGGAGCCGCTTATCGGGAATTATTCTTGAAATGCGGAGGAAAGGACAAGGACCGCACCGCCTTTTCCACCGCCTTGGACAGTATGGTGCGGGAAGGAATTCTTTACGAGCGCAACGCCCGGTTTTTTGACCCGGCGGCCATCGGGATGTTTACCGCTACCGTGGTGAAGGTGAACCGCACCTTTGGCTTCGTTCGGGAAACCAAAGAAGACGGCACCACCCAGGACTATTTTGTCCCCGGGCGGTTCTTTTTGGGCGCACTGCCGGGAGATACGGTGCTTTGCCGGAAGCTTCCCGGCCGGGGAGAATCCCCGGAAGGCCAGATCGACCGGATCCTGGCTCAGGGCAGCAGTGAATTCACCGGCACCTTGATTCGCAAGGACGGCCGGTGGTTCCTCCATCCGGACAAGCTGATGAAGGACGATATGCCTATGGCCAACGTCCAGGTGCAGGGTTACCACGATGGGGATAAAGTGTTAGCCCGGATCACCCACCGGGGTCACCGGCACAGCGAACACCGGGCAGAAATCGTGGCCGGATTCGGCAGTGCGGACACCGCCAAGGCTTGTGCCGACAGCCTGCTGGCACTGCAGGGAATTGAAAAGACCTTTTCTCCCCAGGTAGCGGATCAGGCCAAGGCTTTGTCTCAGCGGGGCATCTGTCCCCAGGACCTGGAAGGCCGGGCAGATCTGCGGGAAGAGATCATCTTCACCATCGACGGAGCTGATTCTTTGGATTTGGACGACGCCGTCAGCCTTCATCCCTTGGAAGAAGGGGGTTGGCAGCTGGGAGTGCACATTGCCGATGTGTCCCACTATGTCCGTCCCGGCACCGTGCTGGATACCGAAGCCTTCCACCGAGGCACCAGCATTTACTACGCCGATCAGGTAATCCCCATGCTCCCCAAGGAGCTGAGCAACGGCATTTGTTCGTTGAATCCAGGGGAGGACCGGCTGGCTTTCTCCGCCATTATGACATTGGATGAACACGGCGAACTCACCGATTACTTCTTCCAGAAGTCGGTGATTCGCAGCCGGGTGAAGGGTGTATACAGCGAGGTCAACGATATTTTGGGAGGCACTGCTTCTCCCGAAATTTTGGAGAAGTACCGGGAAGTGATTCCCACCCTGGAAATGATGTATCAGGTGGCTCAGCTGCGGGAAAAGATCAAGCGCCGTCGGGGCGCCCCGGAAATCGAGACCCACGAAGGCAAGTTGATTTTGGACGAAAACGGCAAGTGCGTGGATGTAAAGCTGTACCAAACCGGCGTCAGCCAGGGGATGATTGAGGAATTCATGCTCTTGGCCAACGAAGCCTGCGCTGCCACCGGCCGGAAGTTGGAACTGCCCTTCATTTATCGGATTCACCAGCCTCCCACGGCGGAAAAGCTGGAGGATTTGAATATGGTGCTGAAATCCTTGCAGGTGCCCAGCCACCATCTGAAGCCCGGGGTACCTCCCGGCGCTCTGGCAGAAGTTTTGCGCAGCGTCAAGGGGCAGCCGGTATTCCCCATTGTCAACATTCAGTTGCTGCGCAGTATGTCCAAGGCCTGCTACGACACCAATCCGGTGGGCCACTATGGTTTGGCATTGAAGGACTACGCTCACTTTACCTCTCCCATCCGCCGGTACCCCGATTTGGCGGTGCACCGGATTCTCACCCAGGCTTTGGCTGGGGAGGACCGGCACCATCTCCGGGACGAGTACCACACCTTCACAGAGCAGGCGGCTTCTCACTCTTCCGCTGCGGAAGTCACCGCCATGCGGCTGGAACGGGATTGCGATGATTTCTACAAAGCCGAGTATATGACGGGCCATCTGGGAGAAGAGTTTGACGGCATCATTTCCGGCGCTGCTCCCTATGGCATTTACGTGGAGCTACCCAATACCGTGGAAGGATTGGTGCGGGTGGACGATTTGATCCCCGAAGGGGAGTACCGCTATGACGGGATGTTCACCTATACCGAAGTCCATGGCCGGGCCCAGTACCGGGTGGGTGACCCCATCCGGGTACGGTGCGCGAAAGCCGAGGTCAGCAGCGGAAATGTGGATTTCGTGCCGGTAAAGGCCTGAGAGCGCTGGAGGATTTGTTGCCTCTTGCCCTCGAATGAGCTGCACAATAAAACGCCCAGAGTCTTGAAGTTTTTTCACTTCGTAGATTTCGGGCGTTTTTATACGTATTGTAATTACTATTTCCACAGGGAGATGGAAGAAATGAGCCAAAAAAGCCTGACCCAAGGCCCAGTGATGAAAACCATGCTGCTCTTCGCTCTGCCCTTGGTGTTAGGGGATCTGCTGCAGCAGTGCTACAACATCGCCGACACCTTGGTGGTGAGCCGGGCCATCGGCCCTGACGCCTTGGCTGCCGTCGGAAGCGCCTTCACTCTGATGACCTTTTTGACCTCTATTTTGCTGGGGCTGTGTTTGGGCAGTGGGGCGGTGTTCTCCATGCGGTTTGGGGAACAGGATTACGGCGGCCTGCGCCGGGCGGTGACCTCCTCCTTTGTTCTCATCGGGGCCCTGAGTCTGGGTCTGACGGTGTTGGTGTTTGCTGGGATGGAGGTAATCCTCTGGATCATGCAGGTGCCGGATTCTCTGACAGGCATGATGAAGGACTACCTTTACGCCATCTTCTGGGGCATCCCCGCCACCTTTCTTTACAACTACGCCGCCTCGCTGCTTCGAGGGGTGGGCAATTCTGTGGTGCCCTTGGCATTTTTGGCCTTTTCAGCGGTGCTGAATGTGGCTTTGGACTTGTGGTTCGTGCTGGGCTTCGGCTGGGGAATTGCCGGGGCAGCTTGGGCCACTGTTATCTCCCAGTATCTGTCTGGGGTGGGGCTGTGCGGCTATACCCTGCTGAAGTACCCCTGGCTGCTGCCCAAAGGAGAGGAACTGAAGGTGACCCGCAAGGGCGTCCGGGAGATTGCCGGTTATTCCCTGCTGACCTGTGTCCAGCAGTCAGTGATGAATTTCGGCATTTTAATGGTCCAGGGATTGGTAAACTCCTTTGGCCCCACGGTGATGGCGGCCTTTGCGGCGGCAGTGAAAATCGACGCCTTCGCTTACCTGCCGGTGCAGGATTTCGGCAACGCCTTTTCCACCTTTGCCGCTCAGAACTATGGGGCGGGGCAGACCCAGCGGTTGAAGCAGGGATTCCGAGGGGCGGTGCTGGCTTCTCTGGGTTTTGGGCTGGCTACTTCGATTTTGGTGTGGTTCTTTGCCGGACTGTTGATGGGCCTGTTTGTGGATCCCAGTCAAACTGAAATTGTGATCCAAGGGGTAAACTACCTGCAGATTGAAGGAGCGTTCTATTGGGGCATTGGCTGGCTGTTTTTATGGTATGGTCTATACCGGGGCGTGGGCAAGCCGGGGATGTCGGTGGTACTGACGGTGATCTCTCTGGGCAGCCGGGTGGCGCTGGCCTACGCTCTCTGTCCGGAGTGGCTGTTGGGAGTAAGCGGCATCTGGTGGGCAGTGCCCATTGGGTGGTTTTTGGCGGACGCCGTAGGGTTTGGTTACTATTGGAACAAGCGCAAGAAGTTGTTTCTTCGAGAAAAATCGGAAGGGTGATTTTTACCGGGAGAAACTTTCCTCTGCCGGAACCCCGCCTCGAAGCACCCACCGCACCAGTTTGGTGGCCAAGCCCCCGGCCAGAAACAGCAGGGTAAACCAGAGGCTGAAAAACAGATCCAGCTCAAGGGATTGGAGCAGCGTTTGGCGGATTACCGCAACGGTCCAAGCTGTTTGGGGCAAGGGAAAGGCCAGGTAGGGAAAATAGAACACCCCTAAGCCGAACACCAGCATGGACAGCAAAAATACCAGGGGTATGGCTTTTAGATAATCCTGCCACCCTTTGGGGCGTTTCTTTTCCCAGGCCCAGCCCAGCAGGGATGCGGCGAGGTAAAGGGAAAGGAGGCCGGCTGGGAGCAGGAAAATCATCCAGAGCAGCTGGCGGTCTTGGCTGCGATCCAGATAAAGCAGGCTCAGCCCCAGGGCCACCGTCAGAAAATAAAGGAAAACATACCGCAGGCTCTTTACTGTCCCTTCTTTTTCAAGGGAGGGAGTCGCTTGGGGATGGAACCAAGGAATCAGCATAGCTAGGCAAAACAGCACAAAGGACAGCAGAATCCCGATCAG
>DVGY01000080.1 GCA_018712465.1 Candidatus Egerieicola pullicola
TGACCGTTTCCCCCACCCGGGAAGAGTATGTGCAGTTTTCCGACAGTTACTACAATGCGTCCCAGGTGGTAGTGGCCCGGGGCGACGACACCACCTTTGACAGCTGCACCACCGCAGAAGAAGTGGAAGAAGTCCTCAAGGGCTTGGGCTCCGATGTGACCATCGGCTGCCAGACCGGCACCACCGGCCAGTTCTATGTGGACGGCGACGAAGGTTTGGGCTTTGAGGGCCTCACCGCCCAGAGCCGTGGCTACCAGAACGCTTCTCTGGCCATGCAGGACTTGATTAACGGCAACATCAACTACGTGATCGTGGACATTGCTCCGGCAGAAAAGATCACAGAAGCCATCAACGCAGTGGCATAAATCACACTTTGGCATAGGCAATAACCTCACCTTTTCCCGGTGGGGCTATTGTTTTGTAACCGTGAACTAAGGATGGGTGCAAATGGGTGACTTTGGCAGAAAGGTAGACCAGTTCCTGGATGTGTTCTTCAATAAAGGCGGCATGGATTCCGTCCTCCAGGGACTGCAAAACACCTTGATTATCGCCGTAAGCGGCTTGATTATCGGCGTAATCATCGGCATTATCATTGCAATGGTGCGGGTGCTTCCCAAAACCAATCTAATCGTGAAATTCTTCAACGGCCTGTGCAGCTTTTACGTGGCCCTGTTCCGGGGCACCCCCATGGTGGTGCAGCTTTTGGTGTTCTACTACGTGCTGCTGCCGATTATGGGGCTGCGGCTCAGCTCGGTGATGGTGTCCGCCGTGGTGTTCGGCATGAACTCCGGGGCCTACGTTTCCGAGATTATCCGGGCCGGCATCCTGTCGGTGGACAGCGGGCAGATGGAAGGCGGCCGGGCCATCGGCTTGAGCTACTGGTCCACCATGCGGCTGATTATCATTCCCCAGGCGGTGAAAAACGTGCTGCCCACCATCGGCAACGAGTTTATCAGCCTGATTAAGGAAACCTCGGTGGTGAGCTTCGTAGGCGCTACCGACCTGTACGTGGCCTTCAACTACATCGGCTCCAACAGCTATGAATTCATGGTGCCGTACCTGGTGATGGCGTTGATTTACATTGTGCTGGTGCTGGTCATCAGCCTGCTGGTTCGCTTGATGGAAAGGAGTCTGAGAAAGAGTGATAAGAGTATCGGGACTTAAAAAGAGCTTTGGCTCCTTAAACGTGCTGGACGGCATTGACATCAACATTGAAAAAGGGGAAAAGGTGGTGGTCATCGGGCCTTCCGGTTCCGGTAAAAGCACCTTTCTCCGCTGCCTGAACCTGCTGGAAACGCCTACCGAAGGACAGATCTGGTTTGAGGATCAGTGCATCACCGACAAGAAAACCGACATCAACCTGGTGCGCCGGCACATGGGCATGGTGTTCCAGCACTTCAACCTGTTTAACAACAAGACGGTGCTGGGAAACATTACTTTGGCTCCGGTGAAGCTGAAGATCATGACCAAGGAGCAGGCCAAGGAACGGGCCCTCCAGCTTCTGGACCGGATCGGGTTAAAGGACAAGGCGGACGCCTACCCCTCCCAGTTGTCCGGCGGACAGAAGCAGCGGATCGCCATTGTCCGCTCCCTGGCTATGGATCCCAAGGTGATGCTGTTTGACGAACCCACCTCCGCCCTAGACCCGGAAATGGTGGGGGAAGTGCTGGACCTGATGAAGGAGCTGGCAGACACCGGCATGACCATGGTGGTGGTCACCCACGAAATGGGCTTTGCCCGGGAAGTGGGCACCCGAGTGCTGTTTATGAACGAAGGCAAAATCCAGGAAGAAAATAACCCCAAGGACTTTTTTGAACATCCCCAAAACCCTCGGTTGAAGGATTTTCTGTCCAAGGTGCTGTAAGAAACGCTGGCCGAACTGTCTCTTTGGACGGTTCGGTTTTTGCTTTTTTCCGGCTTTTTCCCCTTTTTCTTGCAAAGGGCTTGCCTGGAATGTTATACTTAGAGTAGAACCTATTGTAAAATCCCCTATTTGTCTAAGAAGGATGGCACCGGTATGGAACACGCAAGGAAGAAAAAAATCAAAACATGGCAGATCGTCCTGTTGGCCGGGGCGGCTGTGGTGCTGGTGGGGGCGGTCGTCTGCCTGGTCCTTTGGCTGGGGAGGGGGGACGCTGCCCGGGACACCGCCGCCGGTGTGTCCCAAAGCGCCTCTTCCCAGTCCCAGAGCGAAACGGCGTCCTCCCAGGCAGAACCGGTTTCCCAGGCAGAACCGGCGGAGGCTGTTTCCTCCCAGGTGACCCCGGCGCCTGCCTCGGAGAGTGAAGTCTCCCCGGCGGAAAGCCCGGTCTCGGCGGCATCTCAGCCGGAACCGGACCCCGGCGTCCGCATCGGGGATTTTCCGGTGGTGTACCAGCTTCCGGAGCTGCCCACCGGCTGTGAGATCACCGCGCTGACCATGGCGCTGCAATATTACGGCCTGGACGCCGACAAAACGGAGATGGCCGCCGACTATCTCCCCACCTCCCCCTCCACCAACCGCTATACCGGCTCCGACGGCCGGGTGTACGGCATTGACCTGGACGCCTATTTTGTGGGAAATCCCTTTGACGATTCCGGCATGATCTGCGGCCCGGCGGCCATTGTCACCGCCGCCAACGGTTTTTTGGCAGATCAGGGAAGTTCCCTGCAGGCGGCGGACCGCACCGGCGCCTCTCCGGACGCGCTGTACGCTTTGGTGGAGCAGAACACCCCGGTGGTGGTGTGGGTCACCATCGGCATGACCCCCCGGCAGCCGGCCCAGATGAGCTGGTACACCGAAACCGGGAAGTATGTGGATTGGACCAACAACGACCACTGCGCCGTACTGGTGGGGTACACCGATTCCAGCGTTTGGATTGCCGACCCTCTGGCAGGGCTGGTGGAGTACAGCAAGACCTCCTTTGAAAGGGTGTTTGCCTCCCGGGGGAACCGGTGCGTGGTGCTGCAGTAATACAGCGGTTTGGCGGCGTGATTCCCCCAAACGGGAAGCGCCGCTTTTTGCTGGGACAGGATGGGCCCTTTTCCACCCATCATTTTCACAAAGCACCGGTTGTTTTCCCAGGGGAATTGTGCTATAATTTTGGGAATAGAGTCTGAGGAGGTGCCCACTTGAAACGAGCTTTGGCCTTGCTGCTGGCAGCGGCGTTGTTTTGTTTGAGCGGGTGCAGCCTGACCCCGGCGTCCATGGAATCCTTGCTGTCCCCCCCGGTGCGCACCGAGGAGCAAAGTGAAATTTACCAAGCCCTGCTGGGCAGCGTCAACGCCAACATCAGCCTGGTGTATCCCCGCAGCGGGGAGCACACCTCTGCCTTTGTGGTGGAGGACATCGACGGGGACGGGCTGGAGGACGCCTTGGTGTTTTACCGGGACCAAAGCCAAGCCACATCCACCGGTTCGGTGCGGATGAACTTTTTGGTGCAGCGGGAGGGAAACTGGGTCTCCACCCACGACATCTCCCTGCAAAACGCCACCGAAGTGGAAAAGATGCAGCTGCTCCACCAGGACGGAACCACCTATCTGGTGGTGGGATTCAACCAGTCCAGCACCTCGGAAAAGCTGCTGAAGGTGTACACCTACTCCCAGGAGCAGGGCCCCCAGGAACGGCTCAGCGAAAACTGCTCCAACTTCACCGTCACCGATCTGGACGGAGACGGAATCCAGGATTTGTTTCTGATTTCCGCCCCGCCGGTGAGCGACAACATGACCCGGGAGGTTACCGGGATTTTGTGGAAGCTGCAAAACGGGAAGTTTGTGGAGGATTCCACGGTGCGGATGAACTCCAGAGCCATGGAATATTTGAACATCAATTTGGGCTGGGTGGAACAGGAGGACATCCCCGCCCTCTATCTGGACAGCCAGATCGGCACCAACAGCGAGGGCACCGAAATCATCCGGTATCAAAACGGCCAGTTGGTGGACTTGATGGTCAGCGCCAATGCCGAGGAGGACCGGGCCGCCGTGACCTACCGTCCCAGCGGGTATTCCTGTCTGGATCTAGATCAAAACGGCTGTTACGAGATCCCCTCCCCCCAGCTGTTCCCCGGGTACACCGATCAGGACAGCACCCAGTCGTTGTTTTACATTGTCTGGTCCGTTTACCAGCAGGGGGATTTGGTCCCCACTGCCATTACCTATACCAACTATCTGCTGAATTACCACTTTTACCTGCCGGATCCATGGGTGGGAGAGGTGAGTGCCTCCTGGGACAGCACCACCAATGAAATCACCTTTTTCCGGTATCAGGATTCCCTGCGGCAGCAGGAGCAGGTGCTGCTGAAGATTCGGGTGTTTACCCGCAGCGACTGGGAGGGCCGCAGCCCGGCCAGCCATTACGTGTACCTGGCCCAAAACGGCCAGTTGGTGTACAGCTACGAGCTGTTTGAAACAGGGAGCGGCCTGGACCTCACCGACCAGGAGGTGCAGCAGCGCTTTACGCTGATGAATAGTTAGACAGAAAGGAGCGATCGCGTGAGACGGATTTTAGTGTGCGAAGACGAAGATTTTATCCGGGATTTTGAGGTGATTAACCTCCAGCGCAGCGGCTATACCGTGGTGGATGTGGCCAGCGGGGAAGAGGCCCTGGAGGTATTTGAAAAGGAACACGGCAACTTTGACGTGGTGCTGCTGGACATTATGATGCCCGGCATGGACGGCTTTGAGGTGTGCAAGCGCCTGCGGGCCGCCAGCTCCACCATCGGGATCATTATGCTCAGCGCCAAGACCCAGGAGATGGACAAAGTCAGCGGGCTGATGCTGGGGGCGGACGACTACATCACCAAGCCCTTTTCTCCCAGCGAATTGCTGGCCCGGGTGGACGCGGTGTACCGCCGGGTGACCATGGTTACCAGCCAGCAGACCGTCAACCGCAACCTCACCAGCGGTCCCTTCGTCCTTTCCCCCAAAAGCCGGACCCTGACCAAAAACGGGCTGCCGGTGGATCTGACCCAGGTGGAGTTCCAGATCATGGAGCTGTTTTTGAAAAACAAGAACACCGCCTTGGCCCGGGCGGCGATTTTGGATGAAGTGTGGG
>DVGY01000081.1 GCA_018712465.1 Candidatus Egerieicola pullicola
TGTGGGGCGACGGCCAGGGCAACAACATCTTCTCCATCTACAGTGAAAACACCTCCAACGGGGAAGAAAACCTCTACGCCAGCCACGAAACCATTGATTGGCACCACCCCGATGCCAGCTACTACGATGAATTCACCGATCTGCTGAACTGGTACAACACCAACAGCGCGGACATCGCAGCGGATATGCAGACCTACCAGAACACCTACGACCACACCGGCCAGTACAAGGCCAATGCGTACGGTGTGACTTCCGGTCAGGGCAGTAACACCGACTGGTCCGTGATCCCGAAATTTGCCGCCGCCAACAGCTATGTGTCTGCGGAAGATGAAGAGAACACCGCCAGCGCAGCAGACGCCGCCATCTACATGGTAGCCCGGGAATGGATCCAGATTGCCCAGAAATACAACGCCTATGCCTATGCGGATCCCCGTTATCAGTCTCAGGGCAAGTACACCTGGGCCTACAACGCCATCTCCAATCTCAGCGATTTGGGCGACTTCTCTTCGGTGATCCCCGCCACGGTGGATCAGTACGACGGTATGTTTGACGCAGTGAAGAGCACCGTGCTGTACGACATCAACCAAGGAACGGTCAAGGACGTCATCGGCGATGCCTTTGACCTGACCGATCTTTCCAGCTTTGCACTGACGGTGGGCGGCGTTGCAGCCACCAAGGAAGTCAACGGCAACACCATCACCTTCAACGGCGGCGACTATGTGGTGACCTACTACCCCGCCACCGAAGATCAGGCGGAATACTTCACCTGGGAAATCAAGGTACCGGTGGAAAGCACCGACAGCTTGCAGCTGACCTACACCCTGACCCTGGTGGACAAGTCCACTGTGCCCGGTGACTACACCGAACCCACCAACGAAGAGGCGGTGCTGGACTACACTTCCACCACCGGGGAAACCGGCGAAGAGCCCTTCCCGGTTCCGGAAGTGACCTATACCGTTCCCGAAACCGATCCCACTCCCGATCCGGACCCCGATCCTGATCCGGATCCCACTCCGGATCCCGATCCCGGCGTGGATCCCAATCCCGGCACCGACCCCGACACCGATCCGGACACCGACCCCGGCACCGAAACCCCCTCCGCTCCTTCCCAGCCCTCTGACTCCACCACCAGCCCCCAGACCGACGACAATGCGCCTCTGGGCCTGCTGACGGTTGTGGTCCTTGTGTCGGCCGGTGCTTTGGGCGGTCTCATGGTTCTGCGTAAGAGCCGCAAATCATAATCCCTCAACCATCTTCTGAAAAACCAAATCCAAATATGGTCAGCGCGCTGGAATGTTGCTCCAGCGCGCTGTTTGTTTTGTCTATGGGAGGATAATGGGCATTACCAAAGAGGACGGTTCCCCGATTGCCTGGCCCAAGCTCCGGCCGGTTTTGGCTTTCCACGGCCAGGGACGCATTCAGGGGCAGGGAAACAAAAAACCGGCGTTTCCGCCTGGGAAAAGCAGAAACACCGGGTATGGTTTCGTTTAATCTTCGGTCCGCTGAGGCATGGGACAGTATTCCCTGCGGGGGCAGACGTTCATGTAAGCCGGGCGGATGATCTTGCCCCGGTTGGACAGTTCTTCCAGCCGGTGGGCGCTCCATCCCGCAATCCGGGCGATGGCAAAGATGGGGGTGTACAGTTCCAGGGGCAGGCCCAGCATCCGGTACACAAAGCCGCTGTAGAAGTCCACGTTGGCGGAAACCCCTTTGTAGATCTTCCGCTCCTTGGCGATGACCTGGGGAGCCAGCCGCTCCACGTTTTCGTAGAGCTGGTACTCCTTTTCCAGGCCCTTTTCGTCCGAGAGCTTTTTCACAAACCGCTTGAACACCCGTGCCCGGGGGTCGGACAGGCTGTACACCGCGTGGCCCATGCCGTAGATCAAACCGGCGTGGTCAAAGGCTTCCTTGTGGAGGAGCTTAGTCAGGTAGGCGCTGACCTGGTCGTCGTCGTCCCAATCCGCCACCTGCTGCTTCATCTCCTCAAACATCTGCACCACCTTCAGGTTGGCGCCGCCGTGACGGGGTCCCTTCAAGGAGCCCAGAGCCGCCGCAATCACCGAATAGGTGTCGGTGCCGGAACTGGTGACCACGTGGGTGGTGAAGGAGGAGTTGTTGCCGCCGCCGTGTTCCGCATGGAGCACCAGGGCGATGTCCAGCAGCCGGGCTTCCAGCTTGGTGTAGCTGTGGTCCGGGCGCAGGCAGTACAGGATATTTTCCGCGGTGGAAAGCTGAGGCTGGGGCTGGTGGATAAACAGGCTCTGGCCGCAGACATAGTGGTTGTAGGCCTGATAGCCGTACACCGACAGCATGGGGAACAGAGCGATCAGCTCCAGGCACTGCCGCAGCACGTTGGGCAGGGAGATGTCGTTGGCGTTGTCGTCGTAGGAATACAGGGTCAGCACGCTGCGGGCCAGGGTGTTCATCATGTCCGGGCTGGGGGCTTTCATAATGATGTCCCGGACGAAGCTGGTGGGCAGGGTGCGGTAGCTGGCCAGCACGTCCTCAAATTCTTCCAGCTGGCGCTTGGTGGGCATTCTGCCGAAGATCAGCAGGTAGGCGGTTTCTTCAAAACCGAATCGGTCCTCCTGAACAAAGCCGTTGACAATATCTTCTACGTCATAACCACGATAGTACAGTTTCCCGTCGCAGGGCACACTTTTTCCGTCCACCATTTTGCTGGAGCAGATTTCCGAAATGTTGGTCAAACCGGTCAGCACACCTTTTCCGTTCAGGTCCCGCAGGCCCCGTTTCACGTCATACTGCCGGTACAGTTCCTCACTGATGGGCTGGCCGATGCTGGAGGCTTCAAACAAATCCATGATTTCATCCATGGTTTTTTTGGGGGTTTGATTGAGCAATATGATTCCTCCTTTTCAAATCTTATGGGAGCCGGATGTGCAAAGTCATCCGCGTTTACAATTATTTTAGCAAAATTTCATGAACAGCTTATCCAAAAAGTTTGAATAATTTGTGATAGGCATTTGCCCGTTCAAACCAAAATGATCAAAAAAATTCAGGACCCAAGGAAAAAATCCCGGGATCCTGAACAAAAAAACTTAATTTACGGAAGTTTGGATTTAAACTGGCCCAATTCCTCTTTGATGGTGCGGTTTTGGGCGTCCTGGGTGAACTTAGCCTCCTCTTGGCGGTGTTTGTCCCACAATTTCAGCAGGACAAAGGCAATCAAAAACGCAACCTGCACTCCCAGGCTCAGGTAGGACCACCAGGCGGCGTCCACCAGGTACCCCATCATGGTGCAGGGAGCCCACACCGCCAGCACCAGCCGGTAGGCCTTGGGTTCGCACCAAAACCGAAAGAGAAAAAATGCAGCAGCAATCACAACAAAGATGGTATGATAGGGCAGTGACATGAACGCACCCCGCCTTCCTTTCCAAAACTAAAATCCATGTGTAACGGTTTCTCAAAATCCCTGGCTGTCTTCCGGTTCTGCGGGACGGTAGAGCAGCAGCAAACCGGTTTCCCGGTCCACGTTCACCACCCGTTCCTTCCAGGTGCAGACCCCGCCCAGTTGATACAGCACCTGGACTTCCTCTTCCTTCCAGGGAAGGGTGTACTGGTAGCTCTGGTTGGAGGGATTGAGAATGACGATGATGTCCTCTTCCTGGTTCTTGCGGCGGTACACCAGAGGATAGGGTTCCACCTCCCCGGCCAAAAATTCCACCGGGGCATTGCTTTGCAGGGCCGAATGGGCCAAGCGCAGGTTAATCAGCTTCTGCACCGTGTGGTACAGGGAGCCGGGAGCAATCTGCTGGGTCTGCACCGTGGGACGGAAGGGGTTGGGGTCGATGGGCAGGTACAGCATTTCCTTGGCTGCGGTGGAAAATCCAGCATTGACCCCATCGTCCCACTGCATGGGAGTCCGGGAGCCGGTGCGGTGATAGCCCCCTTCCTTGGAGGGCAGGTTTTCCAGATACCGCATTCCGATTTCGTCCCCGTAATAGATAAAGGGGGCGCCGGGCATGGTGAGCAGGAAGAGGAAGGCCAGCTTGCTTTCCTCTTCATCCAAAAAGTAGGACATCCGCTCCATGTCGTGGTTGCCGCTGGGCAGACAGATCAAGCCCTCCCCCCCGCATTCCTGGACAAATTCCTGATACTTCATCAAAAATCCGCCGATCTCTCCCTTGCCTTTCCGGGAGAAGTAGGGGGCGTTGGACCGGAACAGTTCCCAGTACCGGGAAGGGCCGAAGTGGAGCAGAAAGTCCATGTGGAAGCCCCCCCGCAGCGCCCGGCCGGGGTTGCCCCATTCGGAAATCAAGGCGGCGTCGGGGTAGTTTTCATCCAGGAAGGCCCGCACCTTCTGCCACAGGCGGATGGTGGCTTCCTGATCGGGGTCATTTTTCACCAAGCTCCCCGCCATATCCACCCGGAAGCCGTCGCAGCCCATCTTCAGCCAGAAATCCATCACCTGGATCATGGCGTTGAGGGTGGCCTGGGCTTCGGGAGAATCGGAGGACTTCTGCCAGGGCTTCGCCGGGTCGGGGTTGGCAAAGCCGTAGTTCAGGGCGGGCTGGGTGGAGAAGAAGTTCACCGCACAGCTTCCGTTTCGGGGGGAGATGCCCCGCAAACAGCCGGTGGTGTTTTCCACCCCGTTGAAGTCCTCCCAGATGGAGTCGGTCCAGAGGTAACGGTGGGTATACTCATTTTCCTCCGGCTTCATGGACTCCAAAAACCAGGGGTGTTCCACCGAAGTGTGGCCGGGGACCAGGTCCAGAATCAACCGCATTTTCCGGCGGTGAACCTGATCCAAAAGCTGTTTCATATCTTGATTGGTGCCGTACCGGGGGGCGATGCGGCAGTAGTTTCTCACATCATATCCTGCATCTGCAAAGGGAGAGTCAAAGCAGGGGTTGAGCCAGATGGCGTTGCAGCCCAGCTGCTGAATGTAATCCAGGCGCTGAATGATGCCCTGGAGATCCCCGATTCCATCCCCGTTGCTGTCCTGGAAGGATTGGGGATAAATTTCATAAAAAATTGCATTGTCAAGCCAATTCGGCATGGGAGATCCTCCTTTTTGCTTTTCTTCTAGTATACCTGTTCCCTTCCCGGAATGCAAGCAAAATTCCGAAAACAATGGGGAAAACCGCCGGAACGGAAGGTCTCACCGGTCACTTCTTTTTGTTGGACGAGGCGGGCTTTTCCCACTCCATCGGGAGATAGGGGACGCCGTTGGGGTGGAACACCCGCACAGCGGTGCCGGTTTTTTTGCACTGGTCCATCACATAGCGGGTGCCCCGGGACTTGCCGTCCCACACCGCCAGCACCAGATCCGCCTGCTTTACAATTTCCCGGTTGCGCACCAAAGGCGCACCCCGGCCGTACCGGGCGTAATCCGGCAGATACTCCCAGCAGGGAACCCCCCGCTGATCCGCCAGCTGCACCGCCATCTGGTCCACGCCCCGGGCGCCGCCGGAGACAAACCCGTCGCAGTCCGGAGGCACCTGCCCGTCCAGCCAATCCAGCTGGGACAAATCCACATCCCGGCTGCCTACAATCGCTACTTTCACAACATTCCCTCCTACTCTTTTTGGATAAGAAAAACGGACCTGGAAAGGCAGGCCCGCTTTTGGAAGAACAAAGATCGGTCATTATTCGCCAAATACCGCTTTGTAGTCCTTCTGGAACTTTTCGATGCCCTGATCGGTCAGGGGGTGTTTAATCATCTGCATCAGCACCTTGTAAGGCACGGTGGCGATGTCGGCGCCGGCAGCGGCACAGTCGATCACGTGGATGGGGTTGCGCACGCTGGCGGAGATGATCTGGCAGTCAATGTCATGTACGGCAAAGATCTCGGCGATGGAGCGGATCAAATCGATGCCGGGCATGGAAATATCATCCAAACGGCCCAGGAAGGGGGAAACATAGGTTGCTCCGGCGCGGGCAGCCAGCAGAGCCTGAGCAGCGCTGAACACCAGGGTCACATTGGTCTTGATGCCTTCGGAATGCAGCACCTTGACAGCCTTCAAACCTTCCGCGGTCATGGGGATTTTCACCACCATGTTGGGGTGGATGGCAGCGATTTCCCGGCCTTCGGCGATCATGCCGGCAGCGTCGGTGGTGGTGGCTTTCACTTCGCCGCTGATGGGGCCGTCCACGATGCTGGTGATTTCCTTGATGACTTCGTTGAAGTCACGGCCTTCCTTGGCAATCAGGGAAGGGTTGGTGGTCACGCCGCAGATAATGCCCATATCATTGGCTTCACGGATTTCATTTACGTCCGCAGTGTCAATAAAAAATCTCATTGTTCTGTTCCTCCTGTTTTTTAAGCCGTGGCAGTACCATAGCTGAATGTAACCTTATTATAGTACTTTTCGGGCCATACGTCAAGTAAAAGGAAAAATTTCGTTGTAATTTTAGAGAAAACTTACAAACTTCTTCCCCTGGGTTTTGGGTAAGGGACAAAACAAGGAAGCGGCCCTCCTAAGAGAGCCGCCGAACAAGTTATTCCCCAATGGGTTCAAAGTCCACTGCGCCATGCTTACACAAGGGGCAGATGAAATCTTCGGGGAGTTCCTCCCCTTCGTAGATATAGCCGCAGACCTTGCAGACAAAGCCCTTCTTCCCTTCCGTCTGGGGTTTGGGCTTGACGTTATTGAGATAGTAGGTGTAGGTCATGGTATCCCGGTCGCTCATCACCCGGGCTTCGGTTACCGAGCAGATGAACATTCCATGGGTGCCCAGATCCACATACTGCTCCACCTTCAAGGAGAAGGCGGCGTTGATATACTTGGGCAGGATCACCAGGCCGTTGTCGGAGCGGACGGTGTCCCAGCCGGCAAACTTATCGGCGGTGCGACCGCTCTGGAAGCCGAAGTTTTCAAACACGCTGAAGGGGGCGTCGATGGACAGGCAGTTGACGTTCATCTTGCCGGTCTGCTTGATGACGTGGTGGGAGTAGTTGGTTTTATTGATGTTCACCGCCACCAGATTGGGGTTATCGGAAACCTGGGTCACGGTGTTGACAATCAGGCCGTTGTCCTTTTTCCCGTCGTTGGAGGTGACCACGTAAAGGCCGTAGCCAATGCGGAACAGGGCGGTCATATCGCTCTTATCCGCACTTTCGGAGGAACGGGCGATATATTCCCGGCAGAGCTCCTCTGCCATGGCGTCCAGCTCTTCCTGGTTCTGGGCGTTGACGGCGGACTTGATCTTCACGGTGGTGTTCAGCCAGTTGATCTTCTTGCAGTTTTCCAGCTTCTGCTTCATAATCTTGGCGGCCAAGGGGGCCCAGGAGCCGTTTTCCATCAGGCCGATGGTGCGGTTTTGGAAGTTCCGCTCGGTGAGGTGGTCGATAAACTGCTTCATAAAGGGGAAGATGTCGGCGTTATAGGTGGTGGTAGCCAGCACCAGCTTATTGTACTGGAAGGCGCTGCTCACCGCTTCGGCCATATCGCACCGGGCCAGGTCGTACACCAGCACCTTGGGGCAGCCTTTGCGGGTGAGCTTTTCCGCCAACTGTTCCACCGCCCGCTTGGTGTGGCCGTACACCGAGGTGTAGGCAATGACGATGCCCTCCGATTCCGGGGTGTAGGAGGACCAGAGGTGGTACAGGTTCAGGTAGTGGCCCAGATCCTCTTTCAGCACCGGGCCGTGGAGGGGGCAGATCATGGCGATGTCCAGTCCGGCGGCCTTTTTCAGCAGGTTCTGCACCTGGGCGCCGTATTTGCCCACAATGCCGATATAGTACCGGCGGGCTTCGTCGTCCCAGTCTTCCTCCACGTCCAGGGCTCCGAACTTGCCGAAGCCGTCGGCGGAAAACAGCACTTTATCGGTGCTGTCGTAGGTGACGATGACTTCCGGCCAGTGGACCATGGGGGCGGTGACGAAGGTAAGCTGATGCTTGCCCAGAGAAAGGGTATCCCCTTCCCCCACCACCAGTTTCTGGTCCTCCAGGGTGGCGCCGAAAAAGCTCTCAATCATGGCGAAGGCTTTGGCGGAAGCCACCACCGTGGTGCCGGGATACACGGTCAGGAAATTCTGAATGTTGGCGGAGTGGTCCGGCTCCATGTGCTGGACGATCAAATAATCCGGCTTTCTGCCGTCCAGAACACCCCCCAGGTTGTCCAGCCATTCGTGGGTGAATTTAATATCCACCGTATCCATCACGGCAATTTTGTCATCCAAAATGACGTAGGAGTTGTAGGACATTCCGTTGGGAACGGTATACTGTCCCTCAAACAAATCCACCAGGTGATCGTTGACGCCTACATACTTGATGCTGTCGGTAATGGTAACCATGTTATTTTAACCCTCCGTTCGAATTCCAAAGCAGGCAGGACCTGCCCGTTTGATTTAGTATACCATGAAAATCTGTTGGATTTCCCTCGGCTTTTGCGAAGCAAAATAACCGGCCGGACATTGCGCCGGTCAAGAGGGGAATCATAATGATTGGCTTTGATAATCATTCAGCTTGTCGAACAAACCTCAATGTTGTGAAGCTACGAGGATCGGTGGAAATCTTGCCTCCCTCTGACGATGGGAGCACAACGCAAGCGTTGTTGGCCAGTGCAAAGCGCTGGGCGGAGGGAGAGAAAAACAATATTATTTGTATCATTTAAGAAGAATGCGAATTTTATCGTTTTCTCTCCCCCAGTCAGCAGAAGGGGCCAAGGCCACGCCAGAACCTTTTTCGACACTCTGAATGATTGGCTTTGCAATCATTATACCATTTTTCTCTTTGTTTCGCCACTGGGTGGGTGTAAAAAAACTGTAAATCCAAAGATTCCCCGTTACTTTTCGGTGGCCCGGCGCAGGACAATCCCCGGCTCCAGCTTGGTTTCACAGGGGAGCCAGGCGGTCATTTCCGCGTGGCAGGCGTTGGGGATGGGGCTGCGGTTTTCATCCTCCAAGGCGGTCACCGGGATGGACAGGAAGTGGGCGCCGGGAATCACCGCTTCCAGGGTTTCCCCCACCGAGAACTTATTCCGCTGGGCCACCTTCAGCCAGCCCTCCTGCCAATCCAGGGTCAGGGCGGCGGATTCATAGGTGCGGATGTACCCCACTTTGTCGTAATACTGATCCGGCTTGCCGAAGTAGAAGCCGGTGGAGTAGCGGCGGTGGCTTACCTTGCGCACCTCCTCATCCAGCCACTGGGGCAGGGTCCAGCCTTCGGGATGGGCCAGGTAATCCTCCAAAGCCATGCGGTAGGCGTTGGTCACCACCGCCACATAGTAGGCGGACTTCGCCCGGCCCTCGATCTTCAAGCTGGACACCCCGGCCTGCACCAGTTTATCCAGGTGCTGGATCATGCACAGGTCCTTGGCGTTGAGGATGTAGGTGCCGGCGTCCGGCTCCTCCACAATGGGGAAATACTCCCCGGGGCGCTTTTCCTCCACCAGATGGTACCGCCACCGGCAGGGCTGGGCGCACTGGCCCCGGTTGGCGTCCCGGTCGGTGAGGTAGTTGGAGATCAGGCACCGCCCGGAGATGGACATACACATGGCCCCGTGGACGAACACTTCCAGTTCCAGGTCCGCCGGGGTTTTGGCCCGAATCTGGGCGATTTCCTCCAGGCTCAGCTCCCGGGCCAGCACCACCCGCTTAGCTCCCAGCTCATAAAAGGCCCGGGCGGTTTGGTAGTTGGTGATGCCGGACTGGGTGGAGATGTGCAGTTCCAGGTTGGGGGCGATCTGCTTGGTGAGCATCAAAGCCCCCATATCGTTGATAATCACCCCATCCACCCCGATTTGGTCCAGGTAGGAGACAAATTGGGGGTAGCGGTCGATCTCGTCGTTGCGCTGAAGGGTGTTGGCGGTGACGTACACCTTCACCCCTTTTTGGTGGGCCAGCGCCACGCCCTGGGCCAACTGGTCCGGGTCAAAGTTGGGCACGCCGCCCCGCATCCCGAATTCCTTTCCCGCCAGGTAGACGGCGTCGGCGCCGTATTGCAGGGCCGCCTTCAGCCGCCCCAAATCCCCGGCAGGGGCAAGAACCTCCGGCCGGGTTGTCATGCTTTGTTCCATGGGGTCGCTCCTTTTTGAATGATAAACTTTCATATTACAAACCACGACGGCCTCTGAGAAACCCATTCCAGAAGGCCGTCGCTTACTTTTTATCCCCCGTTTACCCCCAACTGCTCACAGTTTTGCAGGTGGGTGCGGTAATCGCTGGCGTACAGGAAGGTACTTCCATCGGGAGAGGTGACGAAATAGGTGTAGTCGGTGTCCGCCGGCTGGGCCGCCGCCAAAATCGCCGCCACGCCGGGGTTATTGATGGGGCCCGCAGGCAGGCCGGAACCGGCATAGGTGTTGTAGCTGTCCAGCAGGGCCTGGTCCGTCTCGTCAATGACGCCGTCCTCCAGCAGGAAGGGCTTGATGACGTTTTCCGCATAGCGGGTGGTGGGATCGCTTTGCAGCCGGGGATAGGTGCTGGAATCGCTGAGGCGGTTGTGGTAAACGCTGGACACGTTGGCCATCTGCTGGGTGTTGCCGGACGCTTCCGCCTCCAGCACCGAAGCAATCACCACAATCTGATCCAGGCTCATGCCGCTGCTTTCCACCGCCTGACGGACGTCGCTGGTGTAGTGGTCGGCAAAGTTATCCAGCATGGTTTCCACCACTTCGCTGGCGTGCTCATTGACGTAGAAATCGTATGTGTCCGGGAAGAGATAGCCTTCCAACAAGAAATACCGGCCGGTGTTGCCCAGCACTTCCTCCGTTAAGAAGGAGTACTGATAATCGGTGCTGTTCACCGCCTGATAAAAGTCGTCCTTGGTGCAGACCCGGTTGTCCTCCAAAATCTGGGCGATGTCCACCACCGTACTCCCTTCCGGGATGGTGACCTCCACCACCTGATCGGAACGGTTATAGGTGCTGAGGGTTTGGATGATCTCGTCGTAGCCCATATTGGAGGAAAGCTCAAACTCCCCAAATTGGATGGAGGTGTCCTGGGCCATAAACCGGACGTAAAACTTAAACAGGTCCGGGTAGGCAATGACCCCGGCGTCGTGGAGGGTTTCGGACACTTCGTTTAGTCCGGTGTTGGGCTCCACGGTGATGGTAATGGGGTCGTCGTTGCCGTTGACCCCCATCATGTCCGCCAAAAACAAAATCACCACGGTGCAGACAAAGCCGATGATGGCCAGCAGCACCAAGGTGATGGTGACCTTCACCCAGCCCCGTTTGGGCTTGCTTTGCACTGCCGCCGGGGCAGGCTCCACCCTCTGAGTGGGCGTCAATTCCCCAAATTCCTCAAAGGCATCCTCCTTAAAACTCACCTGGAAGGCCGGCTTCTGGGCGGCTGAGGACGGCTCCTCCCCGGGGGCAGAGGCTTGGTCTTCCCCGTCCTGGGTTTGGGCTTGGTTTCCGGTTGGTTTTTGGGACCCGTCTTGTTCCGGCGCCGGAGGGGTTGAGAGTTCCGGCTGCTGGGACTGGGAGGAGGTTGTTTCTTCCGGCTCCCTGGTTTCTTCGGGGGAACGGTTCTCTTCCACACAAATCACCTTTCTTTCAGTTTGGGTATCGGGGCGTCGGGCTGGGCCAAACGCCGCACATAGCGTTCCGTAAACAGATAGTCCACCGGACGGTCAAACCGGCCGTGAGGCAGCATCTGGGTGGTGCAGCAGTGGTAGCAGGCCCCTGCCGTCACCCCGGTAAACCGGGACAAAAACCGGTCGTAGTACCCCTTGCCGAATCCCAGCCGGTAGCCCTGGGCGTCAAAGGAAAAGCCGGGCACCAAGCAGAAATCGGTGGGGTGGAAGGTTTCGATCTGGGGACAGCGGGCCGGGTCCGGCTCCAGCAGTCCGTACAGGCCGGGAGCCAGATCCTCCCAGCTTTGGATGGCAAAAAAAGCCATGTGCCCCTTTTCGTCCAAACAACGGGGCAGCAGCACCTGTTTTTTCTGGCGCAGCGCCGTGGAGATCAGGGCATGGGTGTCGATTTCAATGGGTTTGGAGACAAACAGCAGCACCCGGCGAGCCCGGCGCCAGCGGGGGGAACGAAGAAGGTTGGCGGTGATCCGCCGGTCCCAGGCGGCTTTGTCCTGGGGATCCAAATTTTGGCGGATGCTGCGGAATTTCTGCCGCAGGCCCCGCTTCACCAAGCGGATGTCGGGGCCTTTGGGACGGGGACGGCTTTCCCCCATCACTCCATCCAAACCACCTGCTGCATCAGCTTCTGGGCGGCGTCCTTTCCGTAAAGTTCCTCCACCAGGGTAAAGGCAAACTGCTGGGCGCAGCCCGCTCCCCGGGCGGTGATATAGTTGTCGTCCACTTCCACGGCGTCCTTGCTGATCTTCGCCCCCTTGAGTTCCCGTTCAAAGCCGGGATAGCAGCAAGCCTTCCGTCCGTCCAGCAGGCCCTTCTTCCCCAAAATGGAGGGAGCGGCGCAGATGGCGGCGATTTTGATTTCCCCACCGGCACAGTAGTCGATGACGTCGTGGAGCTTATCGCTTTTATCCAGATTTTTGGTGCCGGGCATTCCCCCGGGAAGGATAATCATTTCGATGTCGTCAAAGCTGATTTCATCCATGTGCAGGTCGGTCTGGAGGGTGACGCCGTGGCTTCCGGTGACTTCGGTGTCGTACACCCCCACGGTGGCGATGTTGTGCTCATCCACCCGGCGCAGATAATCCAGAGGGGTCAGCGCCTCCACTTCTTCAAATCCGTCCGCCAAAAACAAGTATACCATTTGATTCTCGATTCCTTTCTGCCTGAAATCAGGCAACTGCAAACAATCTTTCCGTAGGCCAAACCTTACAGGTCCAGCATGAGATTCATATAGGGATGGGGATGCTTTTCCCCCGGCTGGGCCAGCTTTTCCTCCAAGGGAAGGTACATCCCGTAGGGGACCAAATCCTCCTGGGCGGGGGCATACACCGGGTGGCCGGTGAGCAGCACCCGTTTGGCTCCAAAGCGGCCGGCCAGGGTGGAGAGGGTGGCGTAAAAACAGGCGGGGTCCATGGCGGCTTCCCAGATGGTCATGGTGTCCTGAGTTTGGGTGAACACCACACAGCCGTGGCCGTAGCGGCACTGCACCGACACCATCCGGCATCCCGCCGACTTCAAGTCCTGGTACAGGTAGTCCTGCAAGGTGCCGTCAAACTGCACCGACAGGCTCAGGCTGGACAGATAGAGCTGCCGCAGCTTAATATAGTAGCCCCCGCCGATCTCCTCCATGGTGCAGAGCACCCTTTGGTCCCGGTAGTCCTGGGGGTCCAATTCCAATTTGGCCCGGTAAAACAGGGTTTGATACCCCAAGGAGCGGTACAGGGAAAAAAGCTTCTCCCCTTGGGGCACCAGGCAGAGAAACTGCCTCTTCTGGCTTTTGGCTTCCTCCTTGGCCCGGTCCATCAGCTTGTGGAACCAGCCCTGCCCCCGGAAATCCGGGTGGGTGCAGACGCCGTAGAGGTAGCTGCCCTTATAAATGTTGGTGTTGGTGTGCATCATCACCGGGAGCATGGTGAGCATGGCGCAGATGCCCTCCTCCCCCGAAACCACCAGTGCGGATTCCGGGCGCAGCACCTGACGCAAAAAACTTTCTACTTCCGGCTGAGGGTCGTCAAAGCACTTCTCCCAGAGCCGGGCCATGGCGGGGATGTCCCTTTTTTCGGCGCTGCGCAGCATCATGGCCCGTCACCGCCTTGCAGTTTGTTCCAAAAGGGCTGGGTCAGCTCCCAAAGGGTTTGGGTGATCTGTTCCACCCCAAGGACCTGTCCCTTTTGGCAGCAGGCCACCCGCCGCCAGTTCCAGTGCTCTGCGGCATAGTCTGCGCTGATCCGGCACTGTTCCAGATAGGCCCGGTCCCGTTCGTGGATGTCCCGTTTGGATTCATCCCCCTGGTAGCGGTGTTCCAGCAGCTGCTCCGACACCCTTCGGTCCATTTCCAGATAGCAGACCAGGTCCGGCTTGGGCAGCCCTAGTTTTTGGTATTCAAAGTCCTCCAGCCAGTCCAGAAAGCCGCTCCACTGCTGCCGGGGCAGCTTTCCCATTTGGTGGATGGCGTTGGAGGTGGTGTACCGGGCGGCCAAAATCAAATGGCCTTTCCGGTACCACTCCCCCCACTGCCGCACAAAACCGGCGTACCGGTCCACGGCGTAAAAGGTGGAGGCGGCGTAGGCGTTGACGCCGTCGGGGTGTGCGGAAAAGTCCCCGTTGAGGTACATCCGCACCAAGGCGGAAGAGGGACTTTCATAATCCGGGTAAGAAATCAGATGCACCCGGCCGGGAAATTTCTCTTCCAGCCGCTGGGCCAGGCGCTGGGACTGGGTGGTTTTCCCACAGCCATCCAATCCGTCCAGCACCAGCATGGTTCCTTCCATACAGGGGTTCCTCCTTATTGACCGGCAGACTGCCGGTGGTGGAGCAGGGTGTAAAACGCCCGCACCTGACTGGCCTTGCCGCAGCTCATCTTCCCTTCGGAACAGGCTCCCTTGTAGCAGGAAGGACCGGCCGAGGCAAAGAGGGTGGGAGCCACGGCGCAGACCTGGCGGAGCATTTCGTCCGCCACCGCCTTAATCTCCCATTGGGCCCGGTTGCAGCAGCGCAGCTTGAAGAAGTTCATCAGGCTTCTGGCGTTCATGGTCAAAATCATTTTGGTGGCGCAGGCGTTGGGCAGCACAAACCGCGCGTCCTCAATGGCCTTCTTTTCCGCCTTGCGCTTGGCCTGTTTTTCCGGCAGTCCGTCCTCCAAAAAGCTTTGCAGGTGCCGGGCTTGGAGCCGGTCCGCCAAGGCGTTGTAATCCGCCACCGCCCGTTCCATGGATGTTACAAAAATCTCATTGGCCTCTGGGTCCGCCCCGATTTCCGGCGGGGTCACGAAGGAAAAGTTGGATTCTTTCACATACCGCTGGCTCTGGACGCTGAAGGAGGCCAGCCGGTGCCGTGTGATCTGAGCCAGCAAAGAGCGGCTCACCCCTTCCAGAGCAAAGGTAAAGCTGGCATGCTCAATGGGGCTCTCATGACCGATTTCTGCCAGCATCTCCACAAAATCCTCCGCCTTTTCCTGGGTCAGGCCGTCGTAGAGCTGGTCCACGCTGCTGCCGCTGTAGCAGAGCTTGGCGGCGCAGGCCACCGTCTTTTCCGGCTGCGGGGTGTAGGCAAGCAGGGTCACATTCATGGTTTTTTCCTCCTGAGGTGTTTTTGCTATGGATATGGACATTGTATCATAATAGGGCGAAAAAAGCAAATCCCATCCCCTGCGCCGCTGTGGAAGCTATATTTTTCTTCTTTTTCCCTTTTTCTTACATTTTTTGCCCGATTGGGGCATTTGGAAAAATTTTTTTGAAAAAACCCTTGACAATCCGGGGTTGGTTCGGTATAATAATCAACGTTGTCGAGAGCGACAGACGGCAACAGAGCAAAAACTTCATCTGCTGCTATGGCTCAGTAGGCAGAGCACGTCCTTGGTAAGGACGAGGTCACCAGTTCGAATCTGGTTAGCAGCTCCAGTGAAATCCCTAGGAATCATCAAGGTTTCTGGGGATTTTTCTTTTTCCCGTAAAAACCCAGTCCGACAAAAACCGATACCAAAACCGATACCGCCAATCAAGCAAAAGGGGGCGGCGAAACGCCACCCCCGGCTTATAGCTCTTCCTCGTCCTCCACAGTCTCCCCTGCCTTGGCACGGTCCCGGAAACCCAGAGCCGTCCAAACGGAGAGCATCTGCGCCGAAATCCGCAGCCCATCGCTCACCGCCTTGTTGCCGGTCAAGCCGTGCTGGGCCGCCCCATTCTGGTAGGGGATCAGCGCCCCGTACTCCTTCACAGCGGCGTTGGCGTCCTGAAGCCAGCACCAAAGCTGCATATATTCCTTCACTTTGGAGGTGTACTGGGGCCCGTCCAGCCCCCGCCGGCGCAGATCCTCCAGCATCGCCTCCTTCAGCTGCTTGTAGGCCGCGGATTTTTCCCATTGCTTCATCCGTTCTTCCCTCCTTCCTTCGGTTTGGGGGACACCCCCCTGGGCGTTTTTACAAAAATCCGGAATGTCCTGGACCCACACGATTAGGAAAGTAATCCCGCCACCCCGTTTTTTTCAGGGGGGAAGTCAAAAAGCGCACAGATCTTCTCCGTGCGCTCGTTTGCTCTTATTCCGCCACCGCTTGATAGTAAATTCCCATCTTTTTGTTGTCCAGAACAAAGGCGTCGTAGCAGATACGCCCCTCCACCAAAGAGCCGGAGATGCCGGGCGGATTGATGTGGACGTTGTACTCTTCCAGCTTGGTGGGAGCCACGGTAGCGGAAGGGTGAGCCATCAGAAAGCCGAAGTTCTCCGGTAGACGCACCCCCGGCACCTTCACCACGCTGAACCCATCCAGCATCCCGATCACCCCCAGCTGGCGCATCTGCTGGCCAATGTCGGTTTCCATGGTAATGTCCGGGCTCTTCTTCATCAGGCTGTACACCGCCGGCGTCACCACCAGCACCCGGTTGGTTTCCGGCACCTCGGCGTTGTCCATGGCTTCGCTGCCTTTGAGAATCTCTTCATAGATGTTTTCCGCCGTGAGCGCCAGGGCGGCGGGCTTGCTGCCTGCACTGTTGCACATCACCCCATAGGTATAGGCGTCCACTTCGGGGATCACCACCTCCCGGGTCTGCCGGGCCAGGGCGGAAGCTGCCGCCACCTGCTGGGCGGTTTCGTCCTCGTCCAGCTTGTCAATGGCAAAGGTGAAGGACCGGTCCCGCTTTAAGGTAAACTCTTCCGTGGTGGCGTCCAGGGAATCCACCGCCCCGTAGCGGCTCCAGTTGCCGCTGGCAGGGCCGGTGCGGCCGTAGTCGTTCATGGCAGAGGTGGTGACCTTGTACACCTTCACCGTGTGGGCCCCCGTCCAGTCGAAGTCCTGGTTGGTGAGCAGGTAGGTCTTGCTTTCCGCCTTGAATTGTTCATCAGTATACTCTTTGAATTTGGTGACCAGTTCAATGGACATGGTATCTACCTCCGTTTTTAAAGATTTCGTCTAATACTTCCCGCAGGGGCCGGGGGCCTTTGGGGGTTTGCAGCACCTGGTTCAGGTCGCCGTAAATTTGCTCCAGACGCTTGAGCTGGAAGGTGCGCCGCCACAGCACATCCACTAAGGCGACCAGCTCCTCCATGGTCTGTTCAAACCCCTGCATACTGGACAGGTCCACCCCTTCCAAAAAGTCCAGCACCTCTTCCACCGGAAAGCCTGCCTCAAAGAGGTGCTGCCGGAATTGCAGCCGCAAACTCTGCCGGTCCAGCTCCCGTTGCTGAAGCTCCTGGGGGGTCAAATCCTGGTCCAGTCGCAACCGGACCTCCTGCTGAATTTTCTGTTCCGCTTCCTGGGCGGTCATCCAGCCCTCCCGGTGGAGCTGGTCCTGTAAATCACAGTTTATCATAAATTTTTTCACTCCTTATTTTTCGGTCACCCCGCCCCATCTCCGCCGCCGGGAACAAGGAGTCAATGCCCGCCGGCAAAGAGGTTTAGGGTAAAAAACAAGGCATGAGAGCGGCTCGAAGCCGTTTTCCCATGCCTTGTTTTGGCTAACCCCGAAAGGGCGGTACTCATGCCTTATTTTTAATTAAATTATACCACTTTTTAGTACAAAAGTCAAGTTTTTTCCTGGATTTTTGTCTCAAAATAGAGGTGCCGGAACGGGGGATGGGCAAAGCTGTACTTGACCTTCACCTCCGGCAGGCACTTTAAAAAGGCCTCCAGCCTCTTGGCCTGGGCTTCCTCCTGGGGAAGGTAGGCAATTTTGATTTTCACGGCGAAATCACCTCCTTGTGGGGCGAACAATAGTTGCATGGCAACCAAATTTGTGATAGAATTATAGCGTAACGGCTCACGAATTTACCGCATTTCGGCTTCTTGCTTGCAAGGGGCCTTTTTTTCTGCCTGTTCGGCGGGCTTGTGGTAGACCCAGCGGCGGATCATCACCGCCAGGGTATCCAGCTTTTCCCAATCCAGCCGGTCCAGCAGGCACCGGATTTCCTGCTCCAGGGCTTTTTTGGTGCAGTCGCACTGTTCCCCGGGGTCCAGGCTGGCTCCACAGCGGGGGCAGGTGTAGTAGTCACTGCGCATAGGGGTTCACCTCCTTTTCAACGGTTGCAACGGTCTCCTTTTTGTACCGTTGCTCTTTTTTAGGTAGAATATGTTTTGTATATTCTATAAATTAATGCTTTATCTTTTGTTTCAAGAAATACTAAAACTTATTTTTTATTTTACCAACGGTACCAACGGTGCCAACGGTTAGTTTTAGTAATAGCTAAAGCAATGCTTACCGCCACCTCCCCCGTTTTTTTGGTACTGGTAGCAGATTCCCTCCTGTTGTTGTAGCAGCGGGGCATACCGCTTCAGCACCCCGGTGAGCTGTCTGGGGTTATCCGCCAGCTCCCGGCCGGTAATCTCCCGCCCCTTTTCCATCAGCTGGGAAGCACTGCCCTTCCAGCCCTGGGGAGAATCCTCCAGAAGTTGGTTGACCGTTGGGGCCAGGGGGCTTTCCAGATAGTCCTCCAGTTCCTGTTGTTGGGTAAGGTTCTCCGCCGGCCCCAGGTTTTCCCAGCGGCAAGCAGTGGAATCAAACCGCAGCATCAGTTCGGCGCTGTCCACATCCCGGCCGGT
>DVGY01000006.1 GCA_018712465.1 Candidatus Egerieicola pullicola
CCGCCCACTGGGCGCTCTGTTTACTCCCCAGCAAACCCTGTTTCGAGTCTGGGCACCCACCGCCAGTGAAGTGACCTTGCTGCTCTATCCTACCGGGGATCCTGCCGGCGAACCGGTGCAGCGGCGGAAGATGGAGCCGGAGGACAAAGGCTTTTATTCTACCCTGCTTTCCGGCAATCTGGCAGGGGTGTACTACGCCTTTGAAGTGAAGGTAGCGGACACGACCCTGTTTGCGGTGGATCCCTACGCCAAATCAGTGGGGGTCAACGGTTGGCGCGGTATGGTGCTGGACCCTGTTTCCGCCAATCCTCCCGGCTGGGAGGAGGACGCTCCTTTGGCTGCTGTCACCCGCCCCACCGACGCTGTGGTGTACGAAATCCACATTCAGGACTTTTCCTCCGATCCTGCTTCCGGCATTCGCCAGAAAGGCCGGTATCTGGGCTTATCGGAGGGAGGTACAGTCACTCCCTTTGGGGAAGCCACCGGTTTGGATTATTTGGAGCAGCTTGGCGTCACCCATGTACAGCTTATGCCGGTGTACGATTTTAGTTCCGTGGACGAAGAAACCGGGGGCTACAACTGGGGTTACGATCCCCAAAACTACTTTGCTCCAGAGGGCAGCTATGCCACCGACCCCTATGATGGACGGATCCGGGTGCGAGAGCTGAAGCAGGCCATCCTGGCTCTCCATCAGCGGGGAATTGGGGTGGTGATGGACGTGGTGTTCAACCATGTGGCAGATTCCGAAGCCTTTTCCTTTAACCGGCTGGTGCCGGGATATTTTTCCCGGATCCGGAAGGTAAAGGGGAAAAAGGTGTACTCCAACGGCTCCTGGTGCGGCAACGACACTGCTTCGGAGCGGAGCATGGTGCGCCGGTATCTGGTGGACTGCTGTGAATATTGGGCGAAGGAATATCATCTGGACGGATTCCGGTTTGATATTGTCAGCCTGCTGGATACCGAAACGGTGAATGCCATTATGGCTCGGGTGAAGCAGGTTAATCCCTGTTGCCTGTTTTACGGGGAAGGCTGGAAGGTGGACTCTGACGTCACGAAAAAGGAGGCCGTTTTGGCAGGACAGGAAACTTCCGCCCTCACCCCCGGTTTTGGATTTTTCAATGACACCCTTCGGGACGGAGTCCGGGGAAGCCTGTTTGATGCTTCCGCCGGTGGCTGGCTGGCAGGGAAAGAGGAGTTTGTCCCCCAACTGAAGGACTGCATCCGGGGCAACGCCTGGTGGTGCCCTCAGCCGGACCAAGCCATCAATTTTGTTTCCTGCCACGACAACCTGACCCTTTGGGGAAAACTGGCCCAGGTGTTTTCGGATCGGTCTCCGGAATTTCTTCGGGCCGCCAACCGGCTGGCAGCGGCCATGGTGTTTTTCAGCCAGGGAATGCCCTTTTTACTGGGCGGGGAAGAGTTGTTTTTGGCCAAAGAGGATGGCAACGGAGGATATGACCCCAACAGCTATAACGTCACCGACGGTCGCAACCGAATTCCCTGGTCCAGTCTGTCCCAGCCGGAAGTACGGCAAAACCGGGATTTTTACCGGGACTTAATTGCCTTCCGAAAGGCTCATCCTTTGTTGCGGTTGGGCAGTAAACAACAGATCGACGCTGCTCTTACCTTTTTGGATACGGAGGGCTGTCTGATCGCCTTTACTTTGTCCGACCCGGCGGTGGAGCCCGGTAAATTGTTGGTGGCCTTGAACCCAGACCCTGCTCCTGTAAAACTGTCCGGCTTTGACCGCTGCCGGGTGCTGCTGTGTCAGGGATGGAAGCAGTCCAAAGAGGACACCCTTACCGTTCCAGGCCTGGGCTTTGTGGCGGCGGAAGTGGGGTAACGGAAAAAATCACCCCTTTTTGCGGAAAAATTCAGGGGATTTTCTAAGGTATCTAACTTTTTCAAACAAACATCTAACCTTTTTAGGTTGTGTACCTCTAGGACAATCGGTTACAATAAAAGGTAATAATCGGCAAAAAGCCGGGAGGTATGCAAGATGAAAAAAATGGAGAACCAAGGCAGCTTAAAGCGCTGCCGGGTAAAGGACAACTTCTGGACCCCCATCCAGGAGTTGATCAGCGACACGGTGATCCCTTATCAGGAGAAAATCCTAAATGATAAGGTTCCCGGTGCGGAAAAGAGCCATGCCATCGAAAACTTCCGCATCGCCGCCGGGGAAAGCCAAGGGGAGTTTTACGGTACCGTATTTCAGGACAGCGACGTGGCCAAGTGGCTGGAAGCAGTGGCTTATTCCTTGGAACGGAAACCGGATGAAAAATTGGAAGCCCGGGCAGACGCCGTCATTGATTTGATTGAAAAGGCCCAGCAGCCCGACGGCTATCTTAATACCTATTTCACCATCAAGGAGCCGGAGCACCGTTGGCAGAACCTGCAGGAATGCCACGAACTGTACTGCGCCGGCCACATGATGGAGGCGGCGGTGGCCTATTATCAAGCCACCGGCAAGGACAAATTGTTAAAGGTGATGTGCCGCATGGCAGATCACATCGACGCCAGATTTGGAGAAGGTAAGCAGGAAGGAATTCCCGGTCACGAGGAAATTGAACTGGCTCTGCTGCGTCTCTATCGGGCCACCGGGGAGAAGCGGTATCTGGACCTGTCCGCTTACTTTATCAATCAGCGGGGCAAGAACCCCCACTTCTTTGAAGAAGAATCCGCCAAGCGGGGCTGGACCCACTTTGGCATGGATCCCAAAGACACCGAGTACAATCAAAGCTATGCTCCGGTCCGTGACCAACGGGAAGCGGTGGGTCACAGCGTTCGGGCTATGTACCTCTACACCGCAATGGCAGATCTGGCGGCAGAAACCGGGGATAAGAGTTTGTATACCGCCTGCCGGGTGCTGTTTGAAAGCGCCACCCACCGGCGGATGTACGTTACCGGGGGCATCGGTTCCTCCGCTCACGGAGAAGCTTTTACCCAGGACTATGACCTGCCCAACGACACGGCCTATGCGGAAACCTGTGCCGCCATTGGTTTGGTGTTCTTTGCCCGTAAAATGCTTTCTTTAGAGGTGAAGGGCGAATACGCTGATGTGATGGAGCGCTGCCTCTACAACGGTATTTTAAGCGGGATGCAGAAGGACGGCAGCCGGTTCTTTTACGTCAATCCCCTGGAAGTGATTCCTGGCTTGTCCGGCAAGTGGCCGGAATATAAGCACGCTCTCCCGGCCCGTCCCAAATGGTACGCTTGTGCCTGCTGCCCGCCTAACCTGGCTCGGTTGGTGGAGAGTCTGGGAGAATATGCCTGGGGAGAAAATGACACTACCATCTACTCTCACCTGTACTTAGGAGGCAGTTATACCTCTGCCGACGGCACTGTGGTGAAGAGTCAGTCCTCCTATCCCTGGAAAGGGAAGGTAAGTTATGAGGTGAAGCCCGGCACCTCCTTCACCACTCTGGCGATTCATATCCCAGGTTGGTGCAAGGAGTTTACCATCACCGTCAACGAAGATGAAATCGCCCTGCCGGTGAAGGACGGTTATTGCTACCTCACCCGAGATTGGAAGGACGGGGACAAAGTGACCTTGAGCTTTTCGGTGAAACCTCGTCGGGTTTACGCGGATCCCCGGGTTCGGGAGGATGCCGGGAAGGTCTGCCTGATGCGGGGACCGTTGGTGTACTGCCTGGAAGCGGTGGACAACGGCAAAAATCTCTGCCGGCTGCTGCTGCCCCGGAGTGTATCCATTGTGACTGCTCATGAAAAGGATGAGGACATTGGCTCCTACGTCTCCCTGCGGTTTACTGGGTTGAAGGAAAAGAGCTTCAAACATCTCTACCAGGACCAGCCGCCGGAAACCGAACCGGTGCCGGTGAAGGCCATTCCTTATTTCCTGTGGGGCAACCGCAAGCAAGGGGAAATGCGGGTCTGGATCAATGAAGGATAATCGGTAACCAAGCGAAAAAGAGAAGCGTGCTGCCTGGAAAAAGCAGTTTGCTTCTCTTCTTTGCTACCCCTGAGGGGGTGCGGGATTGTTGGTGCGGCCCAAAATATAATCGGTGGATGTGCGATAAAAATCCGCCAGATCAATCAGCAGATCCAAAGGAATGTCCCGCAGGCCCTGTTCGTACCGGCAATATTGGGGTTGGGGTATGCCGAGGTAGGCCGCAATCTGCCGTTGGGTCAGATCCTGATCCTCCCGCAGATCCCGCAGTCTTGGATAGTATCCCATTGCATTCCTCCGATAACCATGTGATTATCTTGACAATAGCATACCCAAAAGCCAAAATGATTCTGTGATAACTATTTGGCTATCGAAAGCGATTTTAAGACTTGGACCTTGTATCCCACATCCGAAATGATCGTGAATCCGCTGAACGAAGGAAACGGCAGCTTTCTACCAAGGGAAGTTTGACCTTGGTATAAGTCGAAGTCGATGGGTGCAACCCCGCATAAAATAGGAAGGTTTTCTAAAATCAATATCTATCTTGACAAGAACATACCCCGATGGTAAAATGAGGATACGATAACTGTTTGGTTATCAACAAAGAAAAATCATCTTCAATTTTCATCAATGCTTTTTCCGCTGCCCCAATCCGGTGGCGAAAAAGATACAGAGGAGATTACATCGTCATCTTCTCGCCTCAAAGAAAAGCCAAGGCTGTTTTGCGGCCCTGGCTTTTTCTTCTTATTGTGCTGGAATGTTTATCCTCCCAGCACTTTTTTTGCAATGTCAGCGCTTTGTTTGGCGTCCTTGGCGTAGTAGTCCGCCCCGATCTTTTTGGCGTAGTCCGGGGTCAGCACTGCACCGCCAACCATAATGGTGCAGGGAAGACCAGCTTCGCGCACTGCCTGAATGGTTTTTTCCATGTTGGCTACGGTGGTGGTCATGAGAGCGCTCAGCCCCAGCAGTTTGGCGCCGTGCTGCCGCACTGCTTCCACCACCTTTTGCACCGGCACATCCTTGCCCAAATCAATCACCGGATAACCGTAGTTTTCCAGGATCACCTTGACGATGTTCTTGCCGATGTCGTGGACGTCTCCTTCCACTGTAGCTAAAATGATCTTTTCCTTCTGCACCTTGGCTTCCGGATCGGGATGAGCAGCCAGATAATCCTTGATCTGCTCAAAGGAAGCCTGGGCGGCGGTGGCAGATTGGATGAGCTGGGGCAAAAATAACTTGCCAGTCTCAAATTCCGCTCCTACCTGGTCTAAGGCAGGGATCAGCACCTGGTTGACCACTTCCATGGGAGGCATGGTGCCTAACAGCTCTTTGCAGAGGCTTCCTGCCTGGTCTTTCAGCCCTGCCAATACCGCCTGGTATAATCCTTCTTTGCCGGTTTGGGCGGAGGAGGCAGTCTGAGGTTGGGGCGCTGCCGGTTTCTGTCCCGCATGGCGGGCCAGGTAAGCTTCCCCGCCCAGATCCTTGCCGGTAAGGAGGTGGAAGGCGTCCACCGCCCCTACCATAGCGGCGTTGTTGGGATTTAGAATGGGGAGATCCAGCCCCGCTTCCATGGCCAGGGTGAGGAAGGTGGTGTTAATGACTTCCCGGTCCGGCAGGCCGAAGGAGATGTTGGACACTCCCAGTACCGTCTTGACCCCAAGCTGCTCCTTTACCAAGCGCACTGCTTTCAAGGTTTCAGCGGCTTCCTTCTGCTGCACCGAAACGGTGAGGGTCAGGCAGTCCAGATAGACGTCCTCTTTGGGAATGCCGTAGGAGGCACAGGCTTCCACAATCCGCCGTCCGATCTCCAGCCGCTGTTGGGCTGTTTCGGGAATGCCTCCTTTGTCCATGGTCAGGCCCACCACAGCGGCGCCGTACTTTTTCACCAGGGGCAGAATGCGTTCCAATACTTCCGGCTCCCCGTTGACAGAATTGACGATGGGTTTGCCGTTGTAGATCCGTAACCCCGCTTCAATGACTTCCGGATGGGAGGAATCCAGTTGTAAGGGCAGATCCAGCACACTTTGCAGCTGGCCTATCACTTCGACCATCATGGCGGTTTCGTCGATGTCCGGCAGACCTACATTGACGTCTAAAATCTCTGCTCCTGCCTGGGCCTGTTCCAGTCCTTGGGTGAGCAGGTAGCTCATGTTGTGATCCCGTAAGGCTTGCTGGAATTTCTTTTTTCCGGTGGGGTTGATTCGTTCCCCAATCATTCGGACCCGGTCCACCTCCACCATTCGGCTGGCGGAGCAGAGGCGGCTGGTCCGCTTGACTTCTCGCTTTACCGGCTGGCTGTGGTCCAGCAGAGTGCGCAGTTTGCGGATATATGCCGGGGTAGTGCCGCAGCAGCCCCCTAAAATGGTGACGCCGCTGCGGATGAATGCTTGTGCGCCTTGGCAGAAGTCCTCTGCTGTGACGTTATAGGCTCCGGTGTTTAGATCCGGCAGCCCGGCGTTGGCTTTCACAATCAGGGGCAGGGAAGTGTAGTTTGCCATCTGTTGGATCAGGGGCAGAATCTCTTCCGGCCCTAAAGAACAGTTGATGCCAATGGCGTCGGCGCCCAGCCCTTCTAAGGTGATGGCGGCGCAGTCCACGCTGACCCCTGCAAAGGTTCGGCCGTTTTCCTCAAAGGTCATGGTGCAGAATACAGGCAGATCGCTGTTCTCTTTTACTGCTAACAGAGCTGCTTTCAGTTCCAGCAGATCGGTCATGGTTTCCAGCACCACCAGATCTGCTCCGGCTGCGGCGCCGTCCAGCACCATCTGCCGGTAATAGCCGTAGGCTGTGTCAAAGGACAAGCTGCCGTTGGGTGCCAGCATTTCGCCAATCGGACCTAAGTCCAATGCCACCCAGGCGTTTTCTCCCGCTGCTTCTTTGGCCAGTTTTACTCCGGCCTGGATGAGCTGGGTGGAAGAATAGGGGCAGTCCTGAACTTTATAAGGGTTAGCGGCAAAGGTGTTGGCGTAAATTACCTCAGCTCCTGCTTCCAGATAGTTTTGGTGGATGGAGCGGATCAGTTCCGGGTGGGTGATATTTAAGGCTTCCGGCACCTTTCCCATAGGAGCTTGCGCTGCCTGAAGCATGGTGCCCATGGCCCCGTCCAGCAGCAGAAAGCCTCCTTCCTTCAGCCTTGTTTGGATTGGTAGCAAACCTGATTCCTCCTTCGAAATTCGCAGTCTCCCCGTTTCAGACAGGCGTCACAGGGGGAAAGAGTTTGGGTGACCGGTGTGTCCCGCACTCCGATAATGGCGGTCACCGACTTGTTGGGGGAGAGCAGACCGCCGCTGTTCACTGTCATGCCCAAGGTCTGTAGTCCACGCAGGGCATCCAACAGAGGCTGTTGGCAGGTTAAGGGCAGATCCCCGTATCCCGGACTGAACCGGGGAGTGCAGAACTTTCCTTGGGCGGCAGCTTGGGCTTGAATTTCCTGGTCCGCCAATTCTGCCACCGCTTCTGCCGCCGCTGAGCCGCAGCTGTCCAGCACTACGCCGGCATCCGGCCGGATAAGCATGGTTTTGCGCAAAAGCTGTTCGTGGGCAAGACCAATGGTTCCCGCCAACAGATAGGCGCTGTCACATCCCTCTAAATGCCGGACAATGGAAGTTCCTGTCAGTACCAGCCCGGTGCCGGTGACGGCGATCCCTTGTTGGACTTTCTCCAAGGGAAAGATCTGGTAGCGGTAAGCGGGGCGGATGGTGTCCAAGGTGGATTGGATGCACTCACTCAAAAGCTGCTCCATCTGAGGAGTAAGAGCTCCCCCTTTCCACCCCAAATACCGCAGGATCTCCTGCCGGTCCAACTGGGTAATTTTGCGCTGCATTATAGGCTTCTCCCCATGGCAGGCAGCACGGCTTTGGTCACTGTTTGAGCCAGGGCTACATTGTTCATGGTGTAGAGATGGATGCCGTCCACCCCGTGGCGGATGAGGTCGTAGATCTGATTTAAGGCGTACTCGGTGCCTGCCTTGGCCAAATCTTCCGGGGAATCGGCATAGCGGTTGACCAGAGTGCTCAGTTCGTTGGGAACGCTGGCGCCGCACATACCCACCATCCGCTGGACTTGACCCAGGTTGGTCAGGGGCATAATTCCCGCTTCCACCGGGGTGTCCACGCCGGCAGCTCGGAGCTTTTCCAGGAAGTAGTAGAAGTGGCTGTTGTCGAAAAACAACTGGGTAATGAGATGGCTTACTCCGGCGTCTACCTTATGCTTCAGGTTTTGAATGTCCTGATCCATATCCTTGGCTTCGGAATGGACTTCCGGGTAGCAGGCCCCCAGCAGGTTGCATTCTGGATAGTGGGCTTTGATAAAGCTGGCCAACTCGTTGGCGTGATAAAAGTCGTGTTTCGGCTCGACCCCTTCCGGAATGTCTCCCCGCAAAGCTAGGATATTTTCAATGCCGTTTTCTTTCAGCTGGGACAGGGTAGCTTTCAGCTCTTCCCGGGTGGAGGACACACAGGTCAGATGGGCTACCGGTTCAATGCTGTATTCCTGCTTAATGAGACTGGCAATCTCGCAGGTTTTATTCTTTTGGGTGTCGCTTCCTCCGGCGCCGTAGGTCACCGAAATAAAGTCCACCGGCAGCCCTTTTAAGCCGCTGAGGGTGGTGTAGATGGTTTCCACCGAGCTTTTGGTTTTGGGAGGAAATACCTCCAAGGAAAAGGTGGGGTAAGGGCGGGAAAATAGATCTTTGGTAAGCATAACGTCTCCTTTGTTGGTTGCTAGTTGTGAAGCGGGGTTTCCTGCTGGCCCGCCGCCCAGTCCTGCCGAGTCAGACAGGAGATGTGTTCGGTGCGGGTGTCTCCAGTCAAAGGCCAGGGAACATCCCGATTGGTGTGATGGTAGGTAAAGCCGCATTTTTCCTGGACCCGCCAGGATTTTTCATTGCCTTCAAAATAGCCGCACCATATTTTTTCCAGATGCAGGTCGGCAAAGCCCCAGCGCAGCAGCTCTTTTACCGCTTCCGGAATCAGGCCCTGTCCCCAATAGGGAACGCCGATCCAGTAGCCGATTTCCCCTTCGGTATCCGGCAGGGGAAAATTGCTGTTTTTTCCTAACTGCAAGCTGATGGCGCCCACCGGTTTTCCCACCTCTTTGGGTACCACCGCGAACACATAAGGCACTGCAAAGACAGTGCGGATGGTTTCTAAACTGGTTTCCACCGTATCATGGGCCGGCCATCCGGCAATGGGCCCTACCCGGGGATCTTTGGCGCATTCAAATAGGTCCTGGGCGTCGCTTTCCTCCCAGGGACGGAGAAGCAGCCGAGGGGTCTCTAAGGTCATGATGGTTCTCCTTTGGTTATTGTGGGTCCATGCCCAGCATGGTGTAGGCGTTTTTGGTGCATTGATCCACCATTTCCTGGGTGGACACGCCTTTAATTTCCGCCATGACCGCAGCGGTGTGGGCGATCATAGAGCTGTCGCACCGCCGTCCCCGGCAGGGTACCGGCGCCATGTAGGGGGCGTCGGTTTCCAGCAGCAGCCGGTCCATGGGAATTACTTCCACTGCGGCCCGGGCTTTTTTGGAGCCCTGGAAGGTGAGCACCCCGGTAAATCCCAGGTACATCCCCAGCTTTACCACCTCTTTGGCGGTTTCCGCCGAGCCGGAAAAGCAGTGCAGCGCTCCTTTGGGCTTGTATTTGGTGAGCAATTCCATACAGTCCCCGGTGGCTTCCCGGCTGTGGACGCTCACCGGTTTGCCCAAGCGGTTGGCCAGTTCCAGCTGAGCGGCAAACACCTGCTTTTGCAGCTCCTTCCGGGAAGCATCCCAGTAGTAGTCCAGTCCGATTTCCCCTACGCAGACCACCTCCGGCTGTTCTGCCAAAGCGGAAATGCGGGCCAATTCTTCTTCCCAGCCGGTTTGGGGAATGTCCTCCGGATGGAGCCCTACTGCGGCGAAAAAGAGGTCCGGGTGGGCTTTTTGGTACTCCAAACTCAGCAGGGAGGTGGCGTAGTCGCAGCCCATATGGAGGATGCGGCGCACTCCCTGTTGGGGCAGGGAGGCAAACAGCTCTTCCCGGTCCGCGTCAAAGCGGCCGTCGTTGTAGTGGGCGTGGGAGTCAAAGATGTTTTGAATGGGCATAACGCAGCCTCCTAACATAAAAGTTTTTAGTGAGAAACATACCGAAGGCATGTTTCGCTTTTTTCAAAAAACTGCTCCGGGGCGCAGGGGGTGAACCCCCCGCAGGATGCACTTACCGAATCTTGCTCCCCGCCGGGATGGAATCGTCCAAGAACAATACCTTCACCTGGTTATCCGGGCAGTCCGCCGCCAAAATCATACCGTTGCTTTCTACACCGCAGAGCTTGGCAGGCTTCAGGTTGGCTACCACGATGATGGTTTTGCCCATCAGTTCTTCCGGCTTGTACCAGGGGGCAATGCCGCTGGCCACCGTCCGGGGGGTGCCGGTGCCGTCGTCCAGGGTCAGTTTCAGTAATTTTTTGGCTTTGGGGATGGGCTCGCAGGCGGTAATTTTGGCAGCCCGCAGTTCCACCTTGGCAAAATCCTCAATGCCGATCTGGGCCAGGCCGGGAATTTCTTCCTTCTTTTCTTCCTTAGGCGCTTTGGCCTTGGCTTCTTCTTCCAGTTCAGCCAGCTTTTTGGCTTCGTCGATCCGGGCAAAGAGGGGTTCTGCCTTGCCCACGGCATAGCTTTCTTCTGCTCCGAAGGAGTTTAAGCTGTCCAAAGTCTTGGTCTGGCTGCCGATCTGGGTGAAGATCTTTTCCGCAGTGTCCGGCAGGAAAGGCTGGAGCAGAACTCCCAGATACCGGATCACTTCCAGCAGCCGGTACAGTACCCCTTCCAGTTTGTCCCGATTGGCTTCGTCTTTGGCCAGGGCCCAGGGTGCGGTTTCGTCAATATACTTGTTGGCACGGCGGGCCAAATTCAAAATGGCTTCCAAAGCATCTGCTACACGGAATCCTGCCATCAGTTTGTGGTATTCTCCGATGGCAGATTCTGCCAGTCCGGTGAGCTGGGCGTCCAGTTCATCTCCGGTTACAGGACAGGAGACTTTACCCCCGAAATACTTGTTGGTCATGGCTACGGTGCGGTTGACCAAATTGCCCAGAGTGTTGGCCAGATCGGAGTTGTAACGGGCAATCACCGTTTCGTAGGTGATGGAGCCGTCGCTGCCGAAGGGCATTTCTTTCAGCAGGTAGTACCGAACTCCGTCCACCCCGAAGTGGCGGCAGAGATCGTCGGCGTAAATCACATTGCCCCGGCTCTTACTCATCTTTTCCTGGCTGAACAGCAGCCAGGGGTGGCCGAACACCTGCTTGGGCAGAGGCAAGTCTAAGGCCATCAGCATAATGGGCCAGTAGATGGTGTGGAACCGAAGGATGTCCTTGCCGATGATGTGGACGTCTGCCGGCCAGAATTGTTCAAATTGAGGGC
>DVGY01000082.1 GCA_018712465.1 Candidatus Egerieicola pullicola
CCGGGTCGCTGCTTTCCAACCAACTGGCTTATAACCCCTGGGTCATGGGAGGCACTGTGGCAGTCAGCGCCCTGGTATTTCCTATCGGCACCTGGTTTTGCCGAAGAAAGGATGGAAAGGGAAAATGAAACGATTTGGAAAACGTCTGTTGGCTCTGCTGACCATTCTTCCGTTGCTACTGCTCACCGGCTGCATCCAGGGAGTGCAGACCAGCGAATTGGCTTTGGTGGAGGCGGTGGGAATTGACCGCACATCAGACGGCCAGCTTCAGCTTACCCTGCAAATTTTTGCTCCCCGGGGCAGCGGTTCTGCCACTGCCATTGACAGCTCCAAAAACAATTCCGCTATTCTCACCGCCACCGGAAACACCCTTAGTGAAGCGGTGGAAACTGCCAACCGAATGCAGGGGAAAACCATGTTTTTGGGTCATAACCGGGTGATTGTGCTGGGGCAAAGTCTGGTCACCGAGAGCATCCAGCCCATTCTGTCCTTCTTTGACCGCAGTGAAAATACCCGTCAAAACGCCCGGGTGCTGGTCAGTGCTGTTTCCGCTCAAGAAATTGTCTCTACCGGGTTGCAGCAAGGTATCCTCAGCGCAGAATCACTGGAAGCAATGATTCGCCAGGGAGAAGAAAGCGACAGCGCCATTGAGTGCAACTATTTTGCCTTGTCTATGAAGCTGGACGACACTGAGGGCAGTGCGTTGATCCCGGTAATCCGTCCTTTGTCGCAGGAAGAAACAGAATCCGCTGAGCAGGAAAACTCCTCCTCTGGGGAGGAAGGGGTGAGTATGGCGGTGCTCAGCCAGTTTCAACTGGAAGGCACTGCCCTGATTCAGGACTACACCTTGACTACCGTTTTGTCTCAAGAAATTACCCAGGGGCTTTGTTTTTTGTTGGAGGAAAGCGATAGTCCGGTGCTGGTGCTCCAGCATGAAGATACGACCCTTTCCGCCCGGCTTCATCAGGCTTCTTCCTCCTGGTCGGTGAGTGAAACTCAGGCCCATCTTTCCATTCAGGCAAAGGCTTCCATTGACGAGCTGCTGCAGCCTGGTCAGCGGGAATCAGAAAATGATTTTTCCCAAATGGAGCAGCAGGCCAGTGATGAAATCGCCTCTCTTTGCCAGAAAGCTTATCAGGCCGTAGCGCAGTATCAGGCAAATGTGTTGGAGCTGATTGATAAGCTGAAGTGGAGCGATGGGGAAACCTGGGAGACAGCCTCCACTCAGCCGGAAGAATTTTTGGCTTCTCTGCCCTTTACGGTGGACGTCACCGTAACCTTTGACCGTACCGGCTTGGAAACCAACCAAAAAGTAAATGGATAACAAAGAAACACGCCGTCCGCAGCTGCTTTTCCAGCACGGACGGCGTTGTTTTATGGCATTGGAAGAGGGATCAGCCTTCCGCCGCTTTGTTGATACAGTTGATTGCATTGAGGCTTCTGGGATAGCCGATGTAGGGCAGGCACTGGGATACGACCCGGATCAAAAAGTCCTTGTCGTTGCCCAAATTCAGATTCCCTTTCGCGTGACTGGTCAGCTGAGGTTCGCAGCCACCCTGGGCAGCCAAAAAGCAGAAGGTAATCAGCTCCCGCTGTTTCAGGTCCAAACCGGTGCGGGTGTAGTAGTCCCCGAAGCAGTTGTCGGCCAGCCAGTAGTTGATGTGGCTTTGCTTCCAGGCTTCCAGCATTTGGCCGCCGAAGATCTCCGCTTGGGTCTGATACCCCTTTTCCAGCCGGTTTTCCATGGTGGTGGTAGCCTGTCCCTCCAAGGGCAGGGTCACTCCACGCTGGGTGAGCACTTGATTGGTGATGTCCAAAAAGGGAAGGGCCCGGCCCATTCCCAGGTAATCCACCGCCTGGTACACCACTTCCTTGGCCATTACTGGGGTAATTCCTGCATCCAGGGCTTGCCCCAGTTCCCAGGCAAATAATTCTTTGCCTTGACAGCCCATCAGAGTGGCTAAAATAGCCAGATGGCGGGTGACTTCATCCAGCTGCTGGCCTTCTTGGTTCACGACTTCCTCAAAGGCAAAGTGTTCCATCCGTTGAGAAAATTCCGGATCGGTTTCACGATAGTTCATCATGCTGCATTCCTCCAAATTCAATCTTGTTTCCAAAGGAGATTACTTTAATTTGGAATAGCTTGCGTCGTCCACCGCTTCCAGCCATTCATTGGAGGTTTCGGTGCCGGGGACTTCCAGAGCAATGTGGGAAAACCAACTGTCCGCCTTAGCGCCGTGCCAATGCTTCACTTCCGGCGGGATAACGATGACGGCGCCCGGTTCCAGGCTCACCGCTTCCTTGCCTTCTTCTTGGTACCAGCCGCTGCCGGCGGTGCAGATCAAAATTTGTCCTCCTCCGGTTTTGGCGTGGTGAATGTGCCAGTTGTTCCGGCAGCCCGGCTCAAAGGTGACATTGGCTAAAAATACCGGGCATTCTCCGGCCTTGGTCAAGGGGTTCAAATAGGAAGTACCGATAAAATATTGGGCGAAGCCGGTGTTTTCCTGGCCCAGTCCAAATACATTCTGTTGGTCAAAGGTAGCTTTGTCTTGGATTTTCATAGCAAATTCCTCCTTGATGGGTTGATCCGATTATTTCTTTGTTCTTATTCTAATCCTTTTCATGGGATCTGTCTAATGCTTATCCCATATCACGTTTCATGCCTGAACTGTATTTTAACAGGGGTTACTTTCATTTTGGCGCAAAAAAAGACAGCGATCCGAAAACCGCTGTCCAAAAGAAAACTTACTTCATCAGATTTTCCAACTGAGGGATGGTCTGTACTCCAACAGCCTGACGCACCAGCTTGCCTCCTTGCACCACGCAGAGGGTGGGGATGCTTTCAATGCCGAAGGCGGAAGCCAGTTCCCGCTGCTCGTCCACATTGACCTTGCCCACTGCTACTTCCGGATGGAGCTGTGCAAACTGCTCCAGAATGGGGCTCATCATCCGGCAGGGACCGCACCAAGAAGCCCAAAAGTCCAACAATACCGGACCAGCCTGATTTTTTACTTGCGCATCGAAATTATCTTTGGTAATGGTTTGAATTGCCATAGAGAACACTCCTTTTCCTAAGTATGCCCCGATGGTTGGTTGCTTTTCAGGGGCCCTTGTTTTTCTATACTATACCAAAAAAGTATCAATAAATCAAGACCCAGTTGTGAACAGGGTGTAAATCTCAGAAAATATTGGAAATCCCCTTGACAAAACTGTATCAACTGTATATACTGTTTATATACAGAAAGGAGTAATGGAATGACCATTTTGCTGGATAACCAAAGTGGGGAACCTATCTACCGGCAGATCGCGCAGCAGATCAAAGCCCAGATCCTGTCCGGCGTCCTGGTTCCTGACACCCCTTTGCCTTCCATCCGGAATCTGGCTAAGGATTTGCGGATCAGCGTCATTACCACCAAGCGGGCTTATGACGAACTGGAACAGCAAGGTTTTGTGTATACATTAGCTGGGAAGGGCTGCTTTGTGGCCCCATTGAATCTGGAACTGCTCCGAGAGGAACACCTAAAACAGATCGAATCCCATCTTCAGGAAGCAGTTCGGTTGGCGGAGACTTGTGGGCTTTCCCAAGAAGAATTGCTGGAAATGCTGCGGCTTTTATTGCAGGAGGAATGAACGATGAATGCCATCCAACTACATCAGGTTCAAAAGAACTATTCTGATTTTACCCTTGGGCCGCTCACCCTGTCTTTACCTTCTGGCTGTATTTTGGGACTGGTAGGGGAGAACGGCGCCGGAAAAACTACTACCATTAAATTGCTCCTGAATCTCATCCGCCGGGACGGCGGGGAAGTACAGGTGCTGGGAAAGGACCCGGTTCAAAGCGGCCCCGCTTTAAAAGAAGAGTTGGGGGTGGTGTTGGATGAGGTGGGTTTTCCGGACTGTCTGACGCCCGGCCAACTGGAAAAGGTGCTGCGGCATACTTATTCCCGCTGGGATTCCAATCGATACCGCAGTTTGCTGCATCAATTTCGCCTTCCGGAGAAAAAGCCTTTTTCCGATTTTTCCAAGGGAATGAAGATGAAGCTGGGACTGGCTGCTGCCTTAAGCCATGACCCTAAGCTGTTGATCTTGGACGAAGCCACTTCCGGGCTGGATCCGGTGGTTCGGGATGAGGTACTGGAATTGATCTACGACTTCACCCGCCAGGAAAATCATTCTGTTCTCTTTTCCTCCCACATTGTGGGGGACCTGGAAAAGCTCTGTGACTACGTAGCCTTTCTCCATCAAGGAAAACTGCTGCTCTGGGAGGAGAAGGACCGGCTGTTAGAGGATTACGGCTTGGTGAACTTGTCTCTTTCCCGGCTAGAGGTATTGCCCAAAGAAACCGTACTGGGCAAGCGGCAAACACCCTATGGGGTGGAAGTGCTGGTAAAAAAGGACCGCCTTCCCTTGGGATTTACCGCCGCGCCGGTGAGTTTGGAAGAGCTGTTTGTACTGTTAATCAAAGGGAGGGAAACCCGATGAAAGGACTTTTGCTGAAGGATTGGTATCTGCTCTGCCGCCATTGCCGGGCTTACTTGGTGATCTTGGTGGTGTTTTTAGGAATTGGATTGTTTTCTAAGGATAGCATCTTCTTTTTGTACTATCCGGTACTGATGGCGGGCTCCATTCCGGTATCTCTGCTTTCCTATGACAGCCTCAGCCGCTGGGATCGTTACAGTCGCACCTTTCCTTATTCCGAAGGGCAGTTGGTGGCAGTCAAGTATTTGATTTCCCTGTTTGCCGTGCTGATTACCGCTTTGGTGACAGTACTAGCCTGCGGCCTGCGAATGGGAATACAGGGCGGATTGGATGGAATGACGCTGTTGCAGATGAGCTGCGTAATCCTGGCCCTGGGTCTGTTGACCCCCACCTTGATGCTGCCCTGGATCTTTAAGTTCGGGGCGGAGAAGGGACGAATTGTGTTTTACATTGTGCTGGTGGTGCTGATGGTGATCTGTGGATTCTGTGTGGGCTTTTATCAAAGCATGACATTGGATCTTCCCGGCAATTTCACCCTCGTGGGCCCTCTGTTTCTAGGCGTTTGCCTGCTGCTGTTTGCCGGATCTTGGAGGTTGTCTACTGCGTTTTCCAAACAACGGGAATGGTAAAAAGATCTGCCGAAGGGTTGAGTTCCTTCGGCAGTTGTTTTTGATGGATTCGGCATGTTTTGCTATTATTTTTCCTGCTGCTTTTTCCGCAGGCTATGGCGCATGCAGTCCAACCGGCAGAGCTGTTCTTCCCGCCGGTGGATTTCATGGAGGGCAGATTTCCGTTTCGCTTCCAGGATTTCCAGGCGCCGGGACTCAGTGCCTTCCTGTTCCCACAGCAGCAGATATTCCTTGGTTTCCTCTTGGTTAAACCCAAGGTCATGTAGGGCAGTAATCAAGCTTAGCCGCTCCAAATCCCGGTTATCATATTGGGTTTTGCCCTGCTGCATCCCCCAGGACTCGTACTCCCGGAGTAGCGCTAAGGGGATTTGATACCGCCGGCTGGCTTCCTCTCTGGTCATGACACCGCTCCCTTTTCCGCTTCGTTTCGGTACCCTTATTGTACCTGCAAAGGGGGAAGCTGTCTAATACTTAGTTTACATCTTCCTTCATTCCTGAAAGGTATTCCTTAGCTTCTTCCAAAAAAGCGGTGGTAGCCGGGGAAAAGACCTGCACTTTTTTCCACACTAATACAGTGCCGGTTTCCAGCTTAGGGGAAAGAGGGACAAATTCCAGTCCGTCAAACCGGCAGTCCAGCCGGATGGTGACAACGCAACCCAGGTGGTTTCGGGCCAAAATCGCCATGTTGTACTGCAAATTCCCGTTGGCGAAGGAATGGATCTGATCGGCATAGCTTCCAAACCAATGGGATAACTCGTTTTGCACACTTTCCCGCTGAGGCAGAATCAATGGAACTCCTGCCAGATCTCGAGGCGTCACAGTTTCTTGCTGGGCCAAAGGACAATCCTTACTCACTAAAATACCCCACTGCTCCTTCATGGGAGTGCGGAGAAAGTCATATTTGGAGATGTCCACCGGTTCCTGCAATAGACCCACATCCAAAAGTCCCTGTTCAATTCGTTCCTTGATGTTGTCGGAATGGCCGCTGTATAGCTCAAATTCTACGGCAGGATGCTTTTCATGAAAGGCGGTAATCAGCTGAGCTAAAAACTGGGAGCTTTGCAGTTCCCCGCTGCCGATACATATTTTCCCGGTAAGCTCTTTTTCCTGGTGGCGCAGCTCCTCCTTGGTCTTTTCCGCCAAGGATACCAGTTCTTCTGCCCGGCGGCGAAGCAGCATTCCGTCGTCGGTGAGGACGATCCGGTGTTTGCTGCGGGTAAATAGCTGCACGCCCAATTCCTCTTCCAGTTGCATCAGCTGCCGGGAAAGGGTAGGCTGGGTGAGGTGGAGCAGGCTGGCCGCTTTGGTGATGTTTTCTTCTCGGGTTACCATTAAAAAGTAGTTGAGTACTCGCAGTTCCATATACGTTCCTCCTGTTTTTATTATAGCAGAAAGCATGGGGGCAGGAAAGAGGGAACTTCCGAAAGAAAAAACAATATTTATGGTCAAAGAGGATGTGAGTGCTTTCCTTGTTTTTGTAAAAAGGGTATGATAAAATGAAAATAAGAAAACCGGGGTAGTATGGGAATCCCTTTTTCACCAATAGCTTTCGATAGAATTCTCAAAGAGGACTTAGGTATGAAACACTCTCCTGCAAAAAAGAATAATCCGTTGCGTGCCCTCCGGCGCCTGCCTTGGTGGTGCTGGCTGTTTTTAGCTGTCTGTATCGCTCTGCCGGTGTCCACTTTGGGAGGAATGCTGCCGGTGCTGGCGGCGGTATTTGGCGTAGGCTTTTGCATTCGGATGGCAATTTCCTCCCGGTTGGCTCTGTGGCAAAAACTATTGGTTTGCACCTTGGCTGTCTTGACTTGCTGGGGACTGGGCTGGGGCTGCGTTTGGGTGATGTGGGTGCTGATGTAAAACCGAGCCTTGCTCTACGATACGTCGCTGTTAAGACATCTGCGCATATAGCTTTTTTTGAGATGAAACACTATAACTAAAATATTTTCTGCTGCTCTTCCAAGCGTTTATATTTGGAAGAGCATTTTTTCTATTGGGCAAGTGTTGCGGCGAAAACAAAACGAAATAGGAGCCTATTTTTTCTTAAAATTGCATGGAAAAATCAGGAATTTTCTACTTATTTTCATTAGTTTTGATTAGTCATGGCTACCTAAAAAGGTAAAATTTTTAGGGATTTTGCTGATTTTTCTGTAAAAAACGCCGGGAGCCGCCAACGCTTTTTCCAAAATATTTGGACAATTTCAAAAATCTATTGTGCTTTTCCAACAAAACCGCTATAATAAAAACATCCGCGCAGTCCCCGGCAGCGGGACTGTGCTTTTTTTACCCAAATGCCAGTCAAGGAGGAAAGGCAGATGAAGCAAACCAACATCCACCCCTTTAAGGGAACCCCCGCTCAGGCTAGAAAGCTGCAGGCAGCGATCCAGCAGCACAAAGATATGCCGGGCGCCCTGCTTCCGGTGTTGCAGGAAGCGCAAGGGATTTACGGTTATCTTCCCATTGAGGTGCAGACCATGGTGGCGGAGGGATTGGACATCTCTCTCAGCGAAGTGTACGGCGTAGCCACCTTTTATTCCCAGTTCAGCTTAACCCCCAAAGGGGAGCATCAGATCAGCGTGTGTCTGGGCACCGCCTGCTACGTGAAGGGAGCAGACAAAGTGTTAGCGGAGCTGGAAAAGCAGCTGGGCATCAAAAGTGGGGAATGTACCGAAGACGGCCTGTTCTCCTTGGACTCCTGCCGTTGTGTCGGCGCCTGCGGATTGGCGCCGGTTATGATGGTGGACGATGAAGTGTACGGCAAAATGACCCCGGATAAGGTGGATGCCGTGCTGGAATCCTATCGGAAAAAAGGGGGTAAAAAGGCATGACGCTGGAAGAACTCAATAAGATTCGCCAAACCAAACGGGAATTGGTAGCCGTGCGGAAGGTGGTCAAGGAACAGGGTGAAAAGCTGGCGGCAAAAACCGGTTACCGCAAACAGGTTTTGGTCTGCGGCGGCACCGGATGTACTTCTTCCGGCAGCAAAAAGGTGCTGGAAGCCCTCCACCAAGCTTTGAAGGAAGAAAAGCTGGAAAACGAAATTCTGGTGGTTCGCACCGGCTGCTTTGGTTTGTGTGCTTTGGGCCCCATTATGATCGTCTATCCCGAAGGGGTGTTCTATTCTCAGGCTACGCCAGAGGGTGTGAAGCGGATTGTCAAGGAGCACTTGAAAGAGGGCCACGTGGTCAAGGACCTGCTTTATCAGGAAACCGTCCATGACGACGGCTCCATTATTTCTTTGAACCAAACTAATTTCTATAAAAAGCAGCTTCGGGTAGCACTGCGCAACTGCGGCGTCATTGACCCGGAACAGGTGGAAGAATACATTGCGGTAGATGGCTACCAAGCTTTGGCCAAGGTGCTGACCAGTATGTCCCCGGAAGACGTGCTGGATGAGATCAGCAAGTCCGGCCTGCGGGGCCGGGGCGGCGGCGGATTCCCCACCGGTAAAAAGTGGAGTTTTGCCAAAGCCAGCCCGGGAGACGTAAAGTACGTCTGCTGCAACGCTGACGAAGGGGACCCCGGCGCCTTTATGGACCGGTCCATTTTGGAAGGCGACCCTCACTGTATCATCGAAGCCATGACCATCGCCGGCTACACCATCGGCGCCCATCACGGTTTTGTGTACATTCGGGCGGAATATCCGGTGGCAGTGCAGCGGTTGGAAATCGCCATTGAGCAGGCCCGCCAATACGGCTTCTTAGGGGAAAACATTCTGGGCAGCGGTTTTGACTTTGACATTGAGATCCGCTTGGGAGCCGGTGCTTTCGTCTGCGGCGAAGAAACGGCTTTGATGACCTCCATTGAGGGCAACCGTGGCGAACCTCGTCCCCGTCCTCCTTATCCGGCGGTGAAGGGGCTGTTTGGCAAACCTACTGTGCTGAATAACGTGGAAACCTATGCCAATATTCCTCGGATTATCCTCAAAGGCAGCGATTGGTTTGCCTCCATGGGCACCGCTACCAGTAAGGGCACCAAGGTGTTCGCCCTGGGCGGTAAGATTACCAACGTGGGCCTGGTAGAAGTTCCCATGGGCACCACCCTTCGGGAAATCGTGGAGGAGATCGGCGGCGGTATTCCCGGCGGCAAAAAGTTTAAGGCGGCCCAAACCGGCGGCCCCTCCGGCGGCTGTATTCCCGCCCTCCACGCCGACACCCCCATTGACTACGACAATCTGATTGCCCTGGGTTCCATGATGGGTTCCGGCGGCTTGATTATTCTGGACGAGGACACCTGTATGGTGGACATCGCAAAATTCTATCTGGAATTTACCGTGGATGAAAGCTGCGGCAAGTGCACGCCCTGCCGGGTAGGTACCCAGCGGCTGCTGCGGTTCTTGGAAAAGATCACCTCCGGCAAGGGCGAGATGGAAGACCTGGACAAAATCCAGGAATTGGCTCGTCACATGAAGACTTCTTCTCTCTGTGCCTTGGGTCAGAGCGCGCCTAACCCGGTGCTGTCCACCATGAACTACTTCAAGGATGAATATATCGCCCATATCAAAGATAAGACTTGTCCTGCCAAGGTGTGTAACGCGCTGAAGCAGTACCTGATTATTCCCGCTAAGTGCAAGGGCTGCACTCTCTGCGCCCACAACTGTCCAGTGGGAGCGATTCAGGGTACAGTGAAGAAGCCTCACGTCATCGACCAGGAAAAATGTATCAAATGCGGCCTCTGCCTGAAGAACTGCAAGTTCGGGGCTGTGTATACCAAGTAAGGAGGGAGAATTTAGATGGAAACTGTAAACCTGAAAATCAACGGCATTCCAGTGACCGTTCCCAAAGGCTATACCGTTCTTCAGGCCGCCAAAGCAGCGAAGATCGAGATCCCCTCTCTCTGCTACCTGAAGGATGTCAACAAGATCGGCGCCTGCCGCGTCTGTGTGGTGGAAATCAAGGGACATCGTGGCCTGGTGGCCAGCTGTGTCTATCCGGCGGAAGAGGGAATGGAGGTCTTTACCAACACCCCCGCTGTCCGGGCTTCCCGGAAAACTACCATCGAGCTGATTCTGTCCACCCACCACAAAAAGTGCCTGTCCTGCGTGCGGGGCAACCATTGCGAACTGCAAAAGCTCTCCTTTGACTATGGGGTGGATGAAGACCGCTTTATGGCGGAAGAACCGGTGTATGAAATCGACGACCAGTCCCCCTATATCGTCCGGGACAACAATAAGTGCATTCAGTGTATGCGTTGTGTGGCTGCCTGTAAAAATGTCCAGGGCATCTCGGTGATCGGCCCCATCCAACGCGGCTTTAAGGTCCATGTGGGCTGTGCCTTTGAAAAACCCTTGGGAGAATCTCCCTGTGTGGGTTGCGGACAATGTATCGTTAGCTGCCCGGTAGGGGCTTTGAGCGAAAAGAGCCAGATCGACGAGGTGTGGGACGCTATCTCCGACCCGGATAAATTTGTGGTGTTCTTCACTGCGCCTTCCATCCGTGCCACCTTGGGAGAAAGCTTTAACCTTCCCATCGGCACCAATGTGGAGGGCCAGATGGTTGCTGCCATCCGCCGGCTGGGGGTGGATAAGGTCTTTAATATGGACTTTACCGCCGACCTGACTATTATGGAAGAAGCCACCGAACTAATTACTCGGATTCAAAATCAAATGACTCTGCCTATGTTCACCTCCTGCTGTCCCGGCTGGGTGAAGTATGTGGAACACTATCATCCGGAACTGATTCCCAATCTTTCTACCTGCAAATCTCCTCAGGCGATGTTTGGGGCAGTGCTGAAGAGCTACTACGCCCAGAAATACAACATTGACCCGGAAAAGATGTTTGTGGTTAGCGTGATTCCATGTACTGCCAAAAAGTTTGAGGCTACCCGGCCTCAGCTGCGGACCTTCGAGTTTGACGACGTGGACGTTTCCCTGACGACCCGGGAACTGGCTAAGATGATTAAGGGCGCCGGCATGGTGCTTTACGATCTGGATCCGGAAGAATTTGATAAACCTTTCGACAAAGCCAGCGGCGGCGGCGCTATCTTCGGGGCTACCGGCGGCGTGCTGGAAGCGGCTCTTCGGACGGCAGCCCATATGCTGGACGGCAAGAGCAAAAAGGTGGAGTTCAAGGAAGTCCGGGGTCCGGCCCAGCTTCGGGAGGCTACCTACGAGATTGCCGGGGTGAAGCTGAAAGTGGCGGTTACTTCCGGCTTGGCCAATGCCAAAGCTTTAATTCAACAGATCCAAAGCGGAGAAGCTAATTACCAGTTTGTGGAGATTATGGCTTGCCCCGGCGGCTGCATCAACGGCGGCGGTCAGCCGGTGCAGAGCGACAGTGTCCGCAACTATGTGGACTTGAAAGCTCTCCGCTCCAAGGCGCTGTACGATTCCGATAAGGCAAATAATATTCGCCGCAGCTTTGAAACGCCGATGATTAAAACGGTGTACGACGAATACTTTGATGCCCCCGGTAAGCCCAGGGCCCATAAAATTCTCCATACTCACTATGTGAAGCGGAGCAAATATTGAGATTTTCCTCCTGTTCGGGGTTTCCGGGCAGGAGGAATTCCGCTATTTTAGGAAAAACTGAAAGGAAATGAAACATGGATTCCTTTGAATTCTATCAAATGATGACCTCAGGCCGGTTGTTCTGCTACAATGATCCATCTATTGCTCAAGAGCAGTTAAAGCGTTTGGATTTGGTTTTTGCGTACAACCAGCTCAAGCCCAGTCAGCAGCAGCAAAAGCAAGAAATGTTGAAAGCCATGTTTGCAGAAATTGGGGAGGACTGTTATCTGGAAACTCCGTTCTATTCCGAGTGGGCAGGAAAGTTTTGCCGGTTTGGCAAGGGTATTTACGCCAATTATAATTTCATGCTGGTGGATGATGGAGAAATCACAGTAGGGGATTACACCATGTTCGGCCCCAATGTCAC